>NZ_JBEXWB010000467.1:0-3952 GCF_040629645.1 Streptomyces sp. NPDC005899
TGCGTGCGGCGCGCTCAGCCCGCCCAGGACCAGTCGGCCACCTCGGGCAGGTCCGTGCCGTGTTCCCGGATCCACGCGTGGTGGCGGGTGCGGACGTCGGCCATCGCCTGGCGTACGGCGACGGCGCGGGGGCCCAGCCCGGGCACCCGGTCGACGACGTCCATGACCAGCCGGTACCGGTCCAGGTCGTTGCGCAGCACCATGTCGAACGGAGTGGTGGTCGTGCCCTCCTCCTTGTAGCCCCGCACGTGCAGGTGCTGGTGGCCCGCCCGCCGGTACGCGAGCCGGTGCACCAGCCACGGATAGCCGTGATAGGCGAAGATGACCGGCTTGTCGGTGGTGAAGAGGGCGTTGTACTCGGCGTCCGGCATTCCGTGGGGGTGTTCCTCGTGCGGCAGCAGCCGGGTCATGTCCACGACGTTGACCACCCGGACGGCCAACCCGGGGAGGTGTTCCCGCAGGAGGCCCGCCGCGGCCACCGTCTCCAGCGTGGGCACGTCCCCGGCACAGGCCAGGACGACGTCGGGTTCACGGACGCCGTCGTCGGTCCCCGCCCATTCCCACATGCCGGCCCCCCGCGCGCAGTGGACGCGTGCCTCGTCGAGCGTCAGCCAGTCGAAGCTCGGCTGCTTGCCGGCCACGATCACGTTCACGTAGTCGCGGCTGCCCAGCACGTGTTCGGCGGTGCACAGCAGGGTGTTTGTGTCCGGTGGCACGTAGACGCGGACGACTTCGGGGCTCTTGTTGAGGATGTGGTCGACGAACCCGGGGTCCTGGTGGGAGAAGCCGTTGTGGTCCTGACGCCACACGTGCGAGGTGAGCAGGTAGTTCAGTGAGGCGATGGGCCGCCGCCAGGCCAGCCGCCGGGAAGTGCGCAGCCACTTGATGTGCTGGTTGACCATCGAGTCGACGATGTGGGCGAAGGCCTCGTACGAGGAGAAGAGCCCGTGGCGTCCGGTCAGGAGGTACCCCTCCAGCCAGCCCTGGCACAGGTGCTCCGAGAGGACCTCCATGACACGGCCGTCCGTGGCGAGGTGCTCGTCCGTCGGGAGCGTGCCGGCCTGCCACGCCTTGCCGCTGGCCCGGTAGATCGCGTCGAGGCGGTTGGAGGCGGTCTCGTCGGGGCCGACGACACGGAAGTCCCTGCGGCCGGCGGTGGCCGCCATGACGTCCTCCAGCAGGCCGCCCATGACGCGGGTGGGCTCGTGCAGGACGGTGCCGGGGCTGTCGACCCGGACGGCGTGGTCCTCCAGCGGGGGGATCGGCAGGTCGCGCAGGAGCAGCCCTCCGTTGGCGTACGGAGTGGCTCCGAGCCTCGCCGTGCCCTCGGGGACCCAGTGGAGGACCTGGGCCGTGGGCCGTCCGGAGGCGTCGAAGAGTTCCCCCGGCCGGTAGGAGCGCATCCATGCCTCGAGTTCGCGCAGGTGCTCGGGATTGTCGCGGACGCCGGACAGCGGCACCTGGTGCGCGCGCCAGGTGCCTTCGACCGGCAGTCCGTCGACCTCCCGGGGCCCGGTCCAGCCCTTGGGGGTGCGGAGCACGATCATCGGCCAGCGCGGGCGTGTCCTCACCCCGCCGGTGCGGGCCGCCCGCTGGTGCCCGTCGATACGGTCGAGGGCGAGGTCCAGGGCGGCGGCCAGCGAGCGGTGGACCGCGTCCGGATCGTCGCCCCCGACGTACACGGGGTCGTGCCCGTAGCCGCGCAGCAGCGCGTCGAGTTCGTCCTCGGGAAGGCGGGCGAGCACCGTGGGATTCGCGATCTTGTACCCGTTGAGGTGCAGGATCGGCAGGACGGCCCCGTCGTGGACCGGGTCGAGGAACTTGTTGGAGTGCCAGGAGGCGGCGAGCGGCCCCGTCTCGGCCTCGCCGTCGCCGATCACGCAGGCGACGAGCAGTTCCGGGTGGTCGAAGGCGGCGCCGTAGGCGTGGGTGAGCGCGTACCCGAGCTCACCGCCCTCGTGGATGGATCCGGGGGTCTCGGGGGCGACGTGGCTGGGCACCCCGCCCGGGAAGGAGAACTGCCTGAACAGGGCGCCCATTCCCGCTGCGTCGCGGGTGACGTCGGGATACGTCTCCGAGTAGCTGCCCTCCAGCCAGGAGTTGGCGAGCACGGCGGGGCCGCCGTGGCCCGGTCCCCAGACGCACAGTGCCTGCCGGTCGCGTTGCTTGATCACCCGGTTCAGGTGGGTGTGGACGAGGTTGAGCCCCGGGGAGGTCCCCCAGTGGCCCAGCAGCCGCGGCTTGATGTGCTCGCGGGCGAGGGGCTCCGTCAGGAGCGGGTTGGCCATCAGGTAGATCTGCCCGACGGCGAGGTAGTTGGCGGCGCGCCAGTGCGCGTCGAGCGCCGCGACCTCCGCGTCGGACAGGGCCGACGAGGTCCGCGGTACGGGAGTGGCGGAAGGGGTGGGGGCGTCGGTCATCAGCTCTCCTGGTGGGCGTCCGGCTCGGGGCCGTACCAGACGGTGGTGGCGTTGCAGAACTCGCGGATTCCGTGCCCCGCGAGTTCCCGCCCGTAGCCGGAGCGCTTCACCCCGCCGAAGGGCAGCGCCGGGTGGGAGGCGGTCATGCCGTTGAAGAAGACACCGCCCGCCTCCAGGTCGCGCACGCAGCGGCCCATCTCGTCCTCGTCCCGCGTCCAGACGTTCGAACTGAGCCCGAAGCGGGAGTCGTTGGCGAGCTCCACGGCCTCGTCGAGATCCGCGACCCGGTAGAGCGCCGCCACGGGACCGAAGCTCTCCTCCCGGTGGATCCGCATCTCGGGCGTGATGCCGGCGAGGACGGTCGGCAGGTAGTACCAGCCCTGCTCCGGACCGTCGCCCGGCCCTTCGGGCCGCGCGCCCCCGCACAGGACGGCGGCCCCCTTGCCCACGGCGTCCTCGACGAGTTCCTCGAGGTCGGCACGGCCCCGCTCGCTGGCGAGCGGACCCACGTCGGTGGACTCCCGCATCGGGTCGCCGACGGTCAGGGCACGCATCCCGGCGGTGAACCGCTCGGCGAAGTCGTCGTACACGTCCGTGTGGACGATGAAGCGCTTGGCGGCGATACAGGACTGCCCGTTGTTCTGGGTGCGGGCGGTCACGGCGGTCTCCGCGGCCCGCGGGACGTCCGCCGACGGCAGGACGAGGTAGGGGTCGCTGCCACCCAGTTCCAGCACCGTCCTCTTCACCTCGTCCCCCGCGACGGACGCGACGGCGCGTCCGGCGGGTTCACTCCCGGTGAGCGTCGCCGCCGCGACCCGGGGGTCGCGCAGGATCGCCTCGATGGCACCCGAGCCGACGAGAAGGGTCTGGAAGCAGCCGGCGGGGAATCCTGCCCGGGTGAAGAGGTCCTCGATGTACAGAGCGGTCTGCGGCACGTTCGAGGCGTGCTTGAGCAGGCCGGTGTTGCCCGCCATGAGCGCGGGTGCGGCGAAACGCATGACCTGCCAGAGCGGGAAGTTCCACGGCATCACGGCCAGCACGGTCCCCATCGGGCGGTAGTGCACCCGGGCCCGGGACGCGCCGGAGTCCTTCACGTCGGCGTCCCCGGGGTGCTCGTCGGCGAGCAGCCGCTCGGCGTTCGCCGCGTACCAGCGCATGGCCTTGACACATTTGGCGGCCTCGGCGCGGGCGGCGCGCAGCGGCTTGCCCATCTCCGTGGTCATCGTGCGGGCGATGTCGTGCTCCTCCTCCTCGAGGAGGTCGGCCGCCCTGTTCAGCAGGCGGGCCCGCTCGTCGAAGGAGGTGGTGCGGTAGCGGCGGAAGGCACGGTCGGCGGCGTCCAGCCTGCGCTCGATCTCCTGCTCGTCCAGTGCGTCGAATGTCTTGAGTGTCTCGCCGTTCGCGGGGTTGACCGTCGCGATGGGCATGGCTGTGGCCTCCTTGCATCTGTTCCTCGACCGTGCCGCGCCACGCCTTGCCGTGCGGCGCGGCCCCCCGTGCACGCGTACCCGGCCGGCGCGGTTCATGCGTAC
>NZ_JBEXWB010000468.1:0-3938 GCF_040629645.1 Streptomyces sp. NPDC005899
GTGGGCGCTCCCGCTCCCGGGGACGGGCGACGGTCACCGGTCGCCGCGGCGCTGTGGACGTCTGTTGCGGGCAAGCCCCGCCGAAGAGGCGGCCGTACCCGGTTGACCAGCGGCGACACAGGCGGAGCGGCGCCGGCGCCCGGCCACGAAGTCGCGTCGGCGCGCGTGGCGGAGTACCCATGAAGGGAAGGCACTGCCGCCGTCCGCCCGGGAGGTACGCGCCATGTCCGACCGTCCGCCCGAAGGATTCGCGGAGATCCAGTTCGTCGGCAACGCCACGCTGCTCATCCGGTACGGGTCGCTGACACTCCTGACCGACCCGAACTTCCTGCACCGGGGCAGCTACGCCTACCTGGGCAACGGCCTCTTCTCGCGCCGCTCGGCCGAGCCGGCGCTCGGGGTCCGCGACCTGCCGCCCGACCTCGACGCCGTGATCCTCTCGCACCTTCACGGAGACCACTGGGACCGGGTCGCCCGCTGGGGACTGGACCACGGGCTGCCGATCGTCACGACCCCGCACGCCTCACGGCGCCTCCAGGGCCTCCACGGGTTCTCGCGGGCCGTCGGCCTGCGCACCTGGCAGTCGCAGACGCTGTCGCGCGACCGCACACAGGCCCTCGTCACCGCTCTCCCGGGCCGCCACGGCCCCGGCCTCGCGCAGGCGTTCCTGCCCCCCGTCATGGGAAGCCTGCTGGAGTTCGGCCCACCGGGCCGGGCGCCGGTGCTCCGCCTCTACATCAGCGGTGACACCCTGATGTTCCCCGGGATCGGGGAGATCGCGCGACGGTGCCCGGACCTCCACCTGGCCGTCGTGCACCTGGGCGGCACGACACTCCCGGGCGGGCTGCTGGTGACCATGGACGCCCGCCAGGGAACCGAACTCGTGCGGACGCTGCGACCGCGCCGCGTGCTGCCCGTGCACTACGAGGAGTACGGCGTCATGCGTTCCCCGCTGTCCGCGTTCCTCACCGAGGCGGACCGCGCCGGATTCGCGGCCGACGTGGTGCACTGCGCCAGGGGAGAGCGCGTCCTGGTGGGCCCCGGCGGCGAGGAGGCGGCGCCGCCGCCCGGCCGCTCGGCACCACCCTGACGGCGGTCCCGCCGGAGACGCGGACCGGTCACGCACCGGTGGCCGCCTTCTCGCGGTGCCGCTCCCACGCCCGGTCGGCCAGCCCCGGGTCGGCGAGGAGGTCCCCGGCGGTGCACGCGAGGGCGCGCGCCGTCGCCGGCATCACGCGGCGTGCCCGCTCACCGGCCGCCGCCGTGGCGCACTCCGGTGTGTGGTCCGAATGTTACGGCCCCAGGATGGCCACGAACGGGTGGATCGCGGGAACGACCCGGCTCACGTCCCCGATGTCGGACGAACCCAGGAACACCCCCGGCGCCGGCTCCCGAGGCCGATGCCGCCTTCCCGAAGGTGCCGGGCGAACCGGCCGGACAGTATTTCGTTGTCGCGGATGTGGTGGTCGCCCGCGCCGGCGCGGGCCGTCTCCACCCTGGTGCCGTTGGCGACGGCAATGCCCTCCGCGCACCGGGTGACGTCCGCGACCAGGGCGGCCAGGGCGTCGACGCCCTCGGTCGGGCTGCCGGTGGGGTGCGCGGCGCGCCCGTGGAAGACCCGTACGCACCTGGACCTGGGCCGTCAGCGGCGCCCACGCGGGCCGGCCGCCGTCCCCGGCCTGTGCGGAGAACGCGGTGGGCATTCCCGCGATGCCCCGGTGCACGACGGCACCCCCGCGTTCCAGCTCGCCCGAGAGCAATTCCGCCGCGGCGTGCTCCTCGTAGGCGAGCTCCGGGGCGCGGTGCCGGGCGAGCGCGACGTCCCACAGCCGGGACGCCCGGGGCGTCACCTGCCGGGTGAACGCGCCCGCCCGCGCCGCCCGAAGGGCCGGCGCCCCTGGACGTCGCCGCGCACGGGAGCCCACCCACGTCCACGACGGCGCCGCTCCGCCGGAGAGCTCACGTACGGGCCGGCCGTGTCGTGCGCCGATCCGATGCGCGCAGACCCGAGACTGACCCGATGGAACCGGTCACCATCGGAGTGGAAGAGGAATACCTGCTGCTCGACGCCGAGACCGGACTACCGGTCCCCGCCGGGGAACAGGTGCGGGCGGCCGCCGGAGCGGCGGCACTCCTCGACGAGGACGAGATGCAGCCGGAGCTCCTGCAGGTGCAGGTGGAGGTGGCCACGCCCGTGTGCGCGGAACTGGGGGAGGTCGGCGGTCACCTGCTGCGCCTCCGGCTCGCCGCCGGCGCCGCCGCCGAAGCGCAGGGGTGCCGACTCGCCGCCTGCGGCACACCGCCCCACAGAGGCGGATCGACCACCCCGGTGACCGGGGAGGCACGCTACCGGGCCATGCGCTCACAGGCACCCCAGCTGGTGGCCGAACAGGTGATCAACGGCATGCACGTGCACGCCTCGGTGCCGGACCGCGACGTCGGCGTGGCCGTGCTCAACCGCCTGCGCGGCTGGCTGCCCCTGCTCGTGGCGATGTCGGCGAACTCCCCGCTGTGGGACGGTCAGGACACCGGATTCGCCAGCTGGCGCACCGTCATCTTCGGCAGGTGGCCGGTCAGCGGCCCGCCGCCCGTCTTCGAGGACGCCGCCGACGAGGCGAGCCGGACCGGGACCCTGGTGCGGAGCGGCATCGTCCGCGACACCGGGCAGTTGTACTGGCACGCCCGGCTGTCCCACCGCTACCCGACCGTCGAGGTGCGGTGCTGCGACGTCCAGCTCCGCGCGGACGAGGCGGTCATGTTCGCCGGGATCGTGCGCGCCCTCGTGACGACCGCCGTCCGGGAGACCGAAGCGGGGGTGCCCGAGCCCCGGATCCTTCCCGAGGTGCTCCAGGCCGCGACCTGGCAGGCCGCCCGGCACGGCCTCAGCGGCCACCTGATCACCCCGGCCGGTGAACGGATCAGCGCCGGTGACGCGGTCGCCCGCCTGATGGAGCACATCACCCCCTCGGCCGACGCCACGGGTGACACACGCGATCTCACCGCGCTCGTGCACCGCCTCCTGCGTCAGGGGACGCCTGCGGACCGCCAGCGCAGGGCACTGGGAGAAGGTGGCCTGAAGGCGGTGACCGACCTGATCATCGCCGACACCACGGCTGACTGACGCGCGCTCCGGCGGACCGGCCCCGGCCGGCCAGGACGCCGCGACCTCGTCCTCAACGCCGAGGACCACGACCGGCTCCAGCAGGCGGCCGAGCGGGTCCGGGCGGCGGGCGGGGGAACCGTCGAGGCCGTCGAGGCGGATCTCCGTGTCCCGCAGCAGACCGAGGCCCTCTTCGCCGCCGCGACGGCGGCGGGCCGGCCCCTGGACGTGGTCGTCCTCAACGCGGGGGTCGGGCGAGGGGGCGCGTTCCGGGACACCGACCTGGCGGACGAACTGGAGATCATCGACCTCAACGTCCGCTCGACCGTGCAGTTGGCCAAGTACGTGGTGCGCGACATGGCCGCCCGTGACGAGGGCCGGGTCCTCGTCACGTCCTCGATCGCCTCGACCATGCCCGGCTCCTTCCAAGCCGTCTACAACGCGTCCAAGTCGTTCCTCCAGTCCTTCACCCAGGCCCTTCACAACGAGCTCGAGGACACCGGCGTCACCGTCACCTCGTTCATGCCGGGGCCGACAGAGACCGACTTCTTCCACCGGGCGGACATGGACGACACCCGTATCGGCCGACAGGACAAGGACGACCCCGCTCAGGTCGCGCGCCAGGCGCTGGACGCCCTGTTCGCGGGCAAGGCGAAGGCCGTCACGGGATCGGCCAGGACGAAGGCGCAGGAGCTCGCCAACAAGGTGCTGCCGACAGCCTCAAGGGCGAGGCGCACCGGAAGATGGCCGAACCCGGGTCCGGCGAACAGGACTGAGCCGCCCGCGGGGACGGGTGGCCCACCGGCTCACCGGCGCCGGGCCGCCGGGCCGCCGAGCC
>NZ_JBEXWB010000469.1:0-3930 GCF_040629645.1 Streptomyces sp. NPDC005899
GGCCCCGGGCCACCGCCCGGGCATCCGGGGAGGGGCCGGTCGCCCGCCCCGTCCGGCCGGCCGCCCCACGCCGATGTACGGATGTGTCGCTTCGCCCGGAGCGCCCTGACGGGACCACCGTCCACGGCTGATCGCGCACGGCGGGCGGCAGGCGCGGCACTCCGTACGGGCCCCGGCGGGCACGGACGAGGCAGCTCGCGCCGCGGGGCGCCCGACCTCGCGAAACGCCCGTGCACGCCACGCCGTGAGCACGTCCGCCCTCCGGACGACGTCGCCGGCTCGAACGGGGCATCACCGGGACGGCTGTTCCCGGCCTGGCGTGAGCGCCCCCTCGGTGTGTGCGGGGGAACACCTGAGGGCCCAGGCGGGTGGGGCGGGGCAGATGAACGGGCGGCGCCAGGGACGGGCCTGACACCATGGAGGCCACCGGACGGCCACCTCCGAGGCCGCGGCTGCCGGCCCCGACGGGAATCGTCGGCGGCCTGCGGCGGGGACGCAGTCGTCGGCCGACCACCCGCGAACCGCAGAGGAGCCACATGATCCGCTGGACCTACGCCTTCATCGACCGGCCGGCCGCCGCCGCCGAGCGTGCGACGGCCTTCTGGACCGCGGTCACCGGGACCCGGGCATCCGCCCCGTGGGGTGGGCGAGGTGAGTTCACCACGCTGCTCGCGGACGGGGCGGACGCCTGCCTGGCCGTCCAGAGCGTGGGCGGGCCGGGAGGGGCCCACCCGGACCTGGTCGTGGAGGACATGGCCGGCTTCGCCGCCCGGGCGGGCGAGCTGGGTGCCGTGACCGGGACCCGGAATCCGGAACTCGCCGTGCTGCGCTCCCCCGGCGGCCAGCCGTTCTGCCTCGTGCCCTGGCGTGGGCAGCGGACCCGGCCGCCGGTCGTCACCGGCCCCGGCGGGGTGACGAGCCGGGTGGACCAGCTCTGCCTCGACGTCGCCCCGGCCGCGTTCGAGGCGGAGGTCGCGTTCTGGACGGCGCTGACCGGCTGGGAGGCTCGGCCGGGTGGGCACCCGGAGTTCCATGGCCTGCGCCCGCGCTCCGACCTGCCGGTCCATCTCCTCCTCCAGCGGCTGGAGGAACCCCGCCCGGCGTCCGCGCACCTGGACGTGGCGTGTTCCGACCTCGCCGCCGGGCAGGCCTGGCACGAACAGTGCGGCGCCGTGTTCGTCCGCCGGGGCGAGGGGTGGACGGTGATGCGGGACCCGGCGGGCGGGGTCTACTGCCTGACGGGGCGTGACCCGGGCACGGGCGACCGGACCTCGCCGTGAAAGTAGGCGTCGGGCTTGCCGCACCATGAAATTACCGGGTGGCCATGGATGTTGACCACTTCATGACCCGACGACCAGCGCCTCGCTCACTGTCCGACGAAGATCTCTCCAACTTGCTCGGCCGGCAACAGTTCGGCACGCTCGCCACGGTGAAGCGCGACGGCCACCCCCACCTGACGACCATGGTGTACAGCTGGGACCCGGGAGCCCGCGTCGTGCGGTTCTCGACCACGGCCGACCGGGTCAAAGTGCGGCACGTGCGACGCAATCCACGTGCGGCCCTGCACGTGGCGGGGGGCGACGTATGGTCGTTCGCCGTCGCCGAAGGTGAGGCCGTGGTCTCCGAGAGCACGACGGTTCCCGGGGACGCGGTCGGGCGGGAGCTGCTCGAGATGATCCCGGAGGCCGGGAGGCCCGACGACGAAGCCGCGTTCCTGGCGGAGTCGGTCGCCGAGCGCCGCGTGGTCATCCGGCTCAGGGTGGACCGGCTGTACGGCACGGTGCTCGACATCGACGGCTAGGAGACGTCTGTTCCGTGCTGGTCCAGCCACTTGTCGAGGACTGCGACCAGCACGGCCGCCCCGTGGCGGACAGCGAGTTCGCCGTGTCTCGTGGCGACCGCGCGGTGGCCTTCCAGGCGATTGACGGCCAAGGCCGGCCCGTCTGTCGGCTGTTCGGGCACAAGCCTTGGCCAGGCCGAGCCGATCAGTTGGCAGCGACGGACGCCCCTACGGGCGGGGAGTGTGCGGTAGCCGGTGGTCCTCCCGTAGCTGCGCTTGCGCGCTCGAGCCCATCTGTGGGGGCGAAGCGTCGCTTCGTGGCGAAGGCCCAACGGCACTGGGCTTGGGAGCGACCTTGCCGCGTTGTCCGGCCATGGGGTTCTCCGTTCGTCGGCCCGAGTGAAGGGTTCCCGCTGTCCGGTCGGACACAACAGCTCCAGCGCGCCTGCTGGTTCAGAACGGGTCCAGGCGCGGGCATCGTCGGCAATATGCTGTGCGGACACCGAGGGCCAGGGGGGCGACTTGATCCAGTACCGCGCGTTTCGGACGTGGCAGGCGATGCAGAAGCGGTCGAACAACAGCATATTGGCGCTGTCGGTGGGGGCGAATTACGCCCGACGGGGGATGGATCAGGCGTCGGATCCCGAGGTCAGGGCGCGCACACTGCTGAACACCGTGCCGCTTACGGAGCGTCTCGACGTCACGGCCGCAGAGGCAACGAAGATCTTCGATTCGGCAGCGACGGACATGGCGTTTCTTGCCATCCCTCAGGTCATGGCGCTGCACATCGAACTATGCGTCGGAACGGTCGTTGAATGCCGGCGCTTCCCCGGCCTCGTGAAGGAACAACGCGGAGAACCAAACTGGTGGTCGACTGAACTGCTGCGAAAAGCAGTCCGCTTCCGCGAAGCCGTGACGACTGCAGACCACCTTCTGGCGTTCTGCTTGAAGTTGCGCAATACGATGATGCACGGGGCAGGGAAGGTCGACGAGGACCTGGAGAAGGTGTGGAAGAACCTGCCTCCCGCAGCCAAAGCTCGCTGGCAGAGCCTGGCGGGGCGACCGTTCACTTACACGAAGGTCGGCGTGCTGCCGACGCTGGGTTGGGCCGAGATCATGGCCACGCTGGCGGTGACAAAGGAGTCAGCCCACGAGATCAATGGGCGAGTCCGACGCGCCCTCACTCGCGCCCAGTGGGCGGAGGTCATCGCTCTTGACTACCGGGACTCGACAACCGTTGGCCGCCGGCGGTTCAATGCCGCGCCTGCTGGTCACGGATTGGCCGGACACGAGCATGATCGGGTGGTGCGGCGACTTCAGGGGCACGCGCTGACGTACTACCGCGACCTGGCGATGACGCCTGCCGAGCTGCGGGCTGGCCGGAATGCGGTTCGTTAGTACTCCAGCAGGACTTCGCTGTCTGACCTGGTCTTTCGCCGGTTGGCGGGAGTGTAGCGGGACTTCGGTCGTGCGGGGGCGGTCTCACGGAGACCGCCCCTCGATCGTGTGACAACGCCGCAGGTAGTGACAGCGGCGGGGCAGCCTCCGAGGGTGATCACCGAGTATGCCGCCACGCAGTGGGACCTCGAACTGGACGATCTCTTCCTGACCATCGGGCACCGCTTCGGCCGAGTCGAGCTCCGCCGCCGGATGCGGGATCACGCACGCGGGCTGCTCGCCCCGGTAGCACGAAAGAACAGCTGGCAGCTGGCCGAACAGGCCGGCCATCGCACGCCCGACGGCCTGCAGCACCTCCTCGCCGGATCGAAGTGGGAGCCCGATGACATCCGCGACGACCTGCAGGAATACGTCGCCGGCAAGCTCGGCGAGAACGACGGCGTGCTGATCATCGACGACACCGGGTTCATCAAACGGTCCAGGAGTTGGTGCGGGTCGCCGGGGCACGCTGGGCGATCGAGGAGTGCTTCCAGGCCGCGAAGAACGAATGTGGCCTGGACCAGTACGAAGTTCGCCGCTATGTGGGCTGGTATCGGCACATCACTTTGGCCATGCTCGCGCACGCCTTCCTGGCCGCCGCGGCACGCGAGTCCTGGGAAAAAGTGCCCCTATGGTTTTCGTCAAGCCGTTGCAGCGGTGGGTGGTTGGTAGAAGGTGCCGTCGCGGAGCATGGCGAAGAGGACGTCGATGCG
>NZ_JBEXWB010000470.1:0-3929 GCF_040629645.1 Streptomyces sp. NPDC005899
GGCCGAAGCCACCGGCCGCCCCGGGTATCGGTCCGGTGCCGTGGTCCACGCCGGGCATGGACGTGACCGTCGGCTGGCTGTGCACGGCCGGCGGGACGGCGTCGGCCGCGGGCTTCCCCAGATCGACCCGGCTGTCCGGCGGCGCCCACGGATCGCGCGGCGCGGCCCCGCCTCCTGGCTGCTCTGTGTTGTCTGACATGGGCCTCCCCCATCGTGGTCCCGCCATGCTACGGCCCGCCTCCGCGCCGAGGAGTCCCCCCTACGATGATCGGTGCAGCCGGTGCGCCCGGCCCAGTGACGAGATCCCGGAGAATCCGATGAACGCTCTGCACCCCTTTATCGCGGGGCTGCCCAAGGCCGAGCTCCACGTCCACCACGTCGGCTCCGCCTCGCCGCGCATCGTGGCGGAACTGGCCGCCCACCACCCCGACTCGAAGGTCCCCACCGATCCGGAGGCGCTGACGGACTTCTTCACCTTCACCGACTTCGGGCACTTCATCGACGTCTACCTCTCGGTGGTGGACCTCGTCCGCACCCCCGAGGACGTCCGGCTGCTGACCTTCGAGGTCGCCCGGGACATGGCCCGGCAGAACATCCGGTACGCGGAGCTGACCGTCACCCCGTTCAGCTCGACCCGCCGGGGCATCCCCGAGCAGGGGTTCATGGAGGCCATCGAGGACGCCCGCAAGGCCGCCGAGGCGGAGCTCGGCGTGGTCCTGCGCTGGTGCTTCGACATCCCGGGCGAAGCCGGTCTGGAGGCCGCCGAGGAGACCACCCGCCTCGCGGTGGACCTGCGTCCCGAGGGCCTCGTCTCCTTCGGTCTCGGCGGGCCCGAGATCGGGGTGGACCGGCCGCAGTTCAAACCGTACTTCGACCGGGCGATCGCCGCGGGCCTGCACTCCGTGCCGCACGCCGGGGAGACCACCGGCCCGCAGACCGTCTGGGACGCGCTGACCGCCCTGCGCGCCGAACGCGTCGGCCACGGCACGAGTGCGGTCGAGGACCCGGCGCTGCTGGCCCACCTCGCCGAGCACCGCATCGCGCTGGAGGTCTGCCCGACGTCCAACATCGCCACCCGGGCCGTGACCGACCTGGACCTGCACCCCGTGAAGGAGATGGCCGAGGCCGGCGTGCTGGTGACGATCAACAGCGACGACCCCCCGATGTTCGGCACCGACCTGAACAACGAGTACGGCGTGGCGGCGCGGCTGCTCGGGCTCGACGAGCGGGGTGTCGCCGGGCTGGCGAAGAACGCCGTGGAGGCGTCGTTCCTGGACCCGGCCGGCAAGCGGGCCCTGGCAGCCGAGATCGACACGTACACCGCGAACTGGCTGGAGACTCCCGGCCGGTGACCGCGGCCGGTCACAATGGCCCCATGGACACCACCGTCACGGCCGTGGCACACCGCGGCGACCCGTACCGGGCACGCGAGAACACCCTCCCCTCGATCCGGTCCGCCGTCGAACAGGGGGCCGACGCGGTCGAGATCGACGTCCGGGTGACCCGTGACGGGGTGCCCGTCCTCCTCCACGACTCCACGTTGGAGCGCCTGTGGGGCCACGACGTCCCGCTGGGCCGGCTCGGCCACGGGGAGCTGACCGAGCTGACCCGGGGCGGTGTGCCGACCCTGCGCGACGCGCTGCTGGCCACGGAGGGCCACCGGGTCATGGTGGACCTACCCGGCTCGACGGACGAGTCGGTGCGCCGGGTCGTCGAGGTGGTACGGGAGTGCGGGGCCGCCGCGCGGGCGTACTACTGCGCCGACACCCACGCCATGCTCCGGGTGCGGGCCGCCGACCCGGACGCCGAGATCGCGCTGACCTGGACGACGCCTGCCCCGCCGCGCCCCGTGCTCCTCGCTGCCGTGCGGCCGCGCTGGATGAACTACCGGTTCGGCCTGCTGGACCGGGAGCTGGCGGACCGGATCCACCGGGACGGGCTGCTGGTATCCGCCTGGACCGCCGACACGAAGCGCACGATGCGCCGCCTGCTGTCGTACGGCGTCGACTCGATCACCACCAACCGCGTCGACGCCCTGCGCTCGTTGCTGGCCGCGGGTGCCCGGTCCGGCGCCGCCTCCTGATCCGTCCGGCATCATGGCGGTGGCGAACCGCCCGTGATCCTCGACCCGGCGCCCCAGGAGCAGACGTGACCGAACCCGGCCCCCGCACCGCGTCCACCCGCATACGGTCCGACATCGCCCACAACGCGCGGGTGTGGAACTACTGGCTGGGTGGCGAGGACCACTACCCCGTGGACCGGGCGGTCGGGAAGCGGATCACCGAGATGTATCCGAGCATCGGCGAAGTGGCGCGTGCCGACCGGGAGTTCCTCGGCAGGGCGGTCCGTCATCTGGCCGGCGACGTGGGCATCGGCCAGTTCCTGGACATCGGTACCGGGCTGCCGACCGCGCACAACACCCATGAGGTCGCCCAGCACACCGCACCCGACGCCCGCGTCGTCTACGTCGACAACGACCCGGCCGTGCTGGCGCACGCGCGCTCGCTGCTCACCAGCTCTCCGGAGGGGGCCACCGCCTACGTCGACGCGGACGCCCGCGACCCCGAACGGATCCTCCGGGCGGCCGGGGCGACGCTGGACCTCCGGCGGCCGGTCGCGGTCACCATGCTCGGCATCCTCAACTTCGTCCTGGACACGGACGAGGCGCGTGGGATCGTGACGACGCTGATGGGCGCCCTGCCCCCGGGCAGCCACCTGGTACTCACCCACCCCACGCTGGAACTCGGCGGCGAGGGGAACGAGGCCGCGATGCGCTTCTGGAACGAGAACGCCACCCCGCCGATCACCGCCCGGGACCGCGCCGAGTTCATGTCGTTCATGGAGGGCCTGGAGATCCTGGAGCCCGGCGTCGTGTCCTGCTCCCGCTGGCGCGCGGCGTCCGGCGGCCCCGTGGTCGCTCAGTTCGGAGCGGTGGCACGGAAGCCCTGACACCGGCCCGGGGGGAAGGCCGCCGGAGGACGGCCCGGGGGGCGGGGTGGCAGGAGGCGCTCCGCCGGTCACGCGGCACCAGGTGGCTCCCGCGCGAGGCGTGGGCCGTCGACGCGGCCGTCACGCCGCTGGTGCGGGCGGCCGTGACCATGCCGTTCCCGGTGCCCCGTGCCGCCGAACCGCCCCCCGCCACCTGGAGTGCCTACGGGCTGACGACCCTGTCCGCCCTCCCGCCGACCGCCCGCGGGCGGGAACCGCGGTCGCGGTCCTGCCGGCGCGGGCCGCGGGCGGCGCCGCGCGTCCTCAGGTCGCGGGGACGGGCGCCGGCGGTCCGGCCGGAGCCCTCTCCATCGTCTCCAGCCGTTCGATCATGCGGTGCACCACGAGCAGCGGGATGACGCCGAAGACCCCGAAGGACATGTCGATGACGGACCACCAGAAGGGGATGTCCCGGATCGGTCCGCAGATCAGGGCCAGCGGGATGATCCCGGCGCAGGCGATCATGCCGAACTCGACGACCCAGACGTTGCGGACGGGGTCGCGGTAGGGCCCGTAGAAGGCGACGGCGATGACGAGGTGGGCGAAGGCCAGCCAGTCGGTGCCGTACAGGACGAAGGGGTACTCGGCGTCCGCCTCGTCGAGGCCGGTGCGCACCCTGGTGATCCACTCGGCCAGGGCCGGGAAGTGCTCCGGGACGGGCGAGGAGGAGGAGTTCAGCAGTTCCTCGGCCCAGCGGAGTTCGTGGACCAGCGGGAAGGCGGTCAGCCCGCTGAGCACCAGAAGACGGTGAAGACGGCCAACCACACGCGTATGCGCCTCGACAGGGCGCGTCGCTCGCTCATGCCCGCAGCGTACGCCCATCATGAACATGTTCAATTTTCGGGGTGGCCGCCCGCGTCCCGGGGTGGCGGGTCCCCGCCCGGCGTGGGCGGACGAGGCCGGCGGCGGACACGCGAACGGCCCCCGACCGGAGCCCGGGG
>NZ_JBEXWB010000471.1:0-3928 GCF_040629645.1 Streptomyces sp. NPDC005899
GCCGCTCGCCCGGCCCCGCCGGAGCGGGCCGCCGCCGGCCGCCGTCGCGGGCGGGTAGCCGCCACGGCGGTTTCACGCCAGGGCGCAGGCCACCTGCGACCCCGGATTTACCGGTAGATCAGCTGCATGACACTTTCCCTCTCCGCCGTCCCCGGCCGGGCGAGACCCGCTCGCGCGGGACGCAGGGCTCTGCTCATAGCGACCTCGGTCGCCCTCGTGAGCGGCGTCATGCTCCCCGCGACGGGCTCCGCCACCGCCGCCGCGCAGTCTCCGTCCGCCGGGGCCGGCCCCACCGCCCCGGCCCGTGACTACGACATCACCCTCGTCACCGGCGACGTCGTCCACTACTCGGACGGCGCGGGCGACCAGGACACCGTCACGGTGGACCGGCCGGACGGCGCGACCGGCGGGGTCCACGTGCAGCAGGCCGGGGGCGACGTCCACGTCCTGCCCGACGAGGCCGGTGCCCTCATCGCGGCGGGGAAGCTGGACCGCCGCCTCTTCAACGTCTCCGCGCTGGTCGAAATGGGCTACGACGACGAGCGCTCCGACGGCATCCCGCTGATCGCCACCTACCCCGCGGGAGCGGCGCGTTCGCTGCCCGCGGCGCCGCGCGGCAGCGAGGCCGTCCGCCGGCTGGAGTCGATCCACGGTGCGGCGCTCACGGCCGACAAGGACGACGCCCGCGCGTTCTGGAGCGACGTCTTCCGTACCGCGAAGGGACGGTCACCGGGCGACGGCATCGCGAAGCTCTGGCTCGACGGCAAGGCCCAGGCCACCCTGAAGGACTCGGTGCCGCAGGTCAACGCCCCGCAGGCGTGGGCCGCCGGCTTCGACGGCAAGGGCGTCACCGTCGCCGTGCTGGACACCGGCATCGACGCCACGCACCCGGACGTCAAGGACCGTGTCAAGCAGGCCAGGAGCTTCGTCCCGGGCGAGGAGGTCGTCGACAGGAACGGCCACGGCACGCACGTCGCCTCCACGATCGCCGGGTCGGGCGCGGCATCGGGCGGTGCCGCCAAGGGTGTCGCACCCGCCGCCGACCTGATCGTCGGCAAGGTCCTCGGCGACGAGGGGTCCGGCGCCGACTCCGGCATCATCGAGGCCATGGAGTGGGCGAAGGCCGAAGGGGCCGACGTCGTCTCCATGAGCCTCGGCTCCAGCGTCCCGGACGACGGCACCGACCCGATGGCGCAGGCCGTCGACGCCCTGTCCGCCGACGGCGGCCCCCTGTTCGTGATCGCCGCCGGCAACGCCTACGGCGCCGGCACCATCGGATCACCCGGATCCGCCGCGAGCGCGCTCACCATCGCCGCCGTGGACAAGCAGGACGACCGCGCGGACTTCTCCTCGATGGGCCCGCTGGTGAGGTCGTACGGCCTGAAGCCCGACCTGTCGGCGCCCGGCGTCGACATCGAGGCCGCCGCCTCGCAGGCGGTGCCCGGCGCCGACGGCATGTACCGGCAGATGTCCGGTACGTCGATGGCCACCCCGCACGTCGCGGGAGCCGCGGCCGTCCTGAAGCAGCGGCACCCCGACTGGTCCGGTCAGCGCGTCAAGGACGCGTTGATGGCCTCCTCGAAGCAGCTGCCCGCGCACACCCCGTACGAGCAGGGCACCGGCCGGCTGGACGTGAAGGCGGCGATCGACACGACGATCGAGGCCACCGGCTCCGTCGAGGTGGCGTCCTACGACTGGCCGCACTCCGCGTCCGACCCGGTCGCCGAGCGCACGATCACCTACCGCAACACCGGGGACCGGGACGTCACCCTGAGCCTGGCCACCGACGCGGACTCCGCCGCCTACACCCTCTCCGCGTCCACGCTGACCGTCCCGGCGGGCTCCAGCGCCCGGGCGGTGCTGTCGCTGGACCCCTCCGGTGTACCGAACGACACGGAGTTCTCCGGGCAGGTCGTCGCGAAGGACGCGGCCGGCACGGTCGTCGCGCACACCGGTTTCGCGTTGTACAAGGAGCAGGAGCTCTACGACCTGACTTTGCGGCTCCGGGACCGCTCGGGTGCGCCGATGGACGGCAACGTCGTCATCGCGCAGCTCGGCGACCCGAACCTGGGTGTCGTGGCGGTCCCCGGCGACACCACCCTGCGGCTGCCCCCGGGCAACTACACCGCCTGGACCTCCGCCGACATCGACGGTGACACCGCGGACTCCAAGGCCGTCGCCTTCCTCGCGGCCCCGGAGACCATCCTGGACAGGCCCACCACGGTCACCCTGGACGCGTCGAAGGCCCACAAGGTGAGCGTGCGCACCCCCAGGGAGACGGAGACGCGGCAGGTCCGGTACGACATGGCGCGCACGGCCCCGGACGGCACCGTCCAGCGCGACGTCTTCCAGATCCCGCTGACCTACGACCAGCTGTGGGCCGCCCCCACGAAGAAGGTCACCCAGGGCGGCTTCAGCTTCCTGACCCGCTGGCGCCAGGGCGAGGAGCTGATCGACCTGACGGCCGACGGCCACGACGTCCCGGTCACCGTGCAGGGCGGCTCGGTCGTCGCCGAGGACAGCGAACAGCAGCTCACCGGTGTCTACGCGGGCGTGGGCGCCGCGGCCGACTACAAGGGCCGCAGCGTCAGGGGCAGGGCCGTCGTCGTCACGCGCAGCGACACCGTCCCGCCCGCCGAGCGGCTGGCGAACGCGGTCGCGGCCGGCGCGAAGGCGCTGTTCGTCGTCAACGACGGCCGCGGGGTCGCGATGGAGAGCTACGTGCCCTACGGCGAGCAGACCGCCATCCCGGTCGCCTCGGTGCGCAGGTCCGCGGGCGGGACGCTGATCGCGGCGGCGCAGCGCGGCAGGAAGCTCGCGGTCGACCAGAAGAGGTTCGCCTCGTACGTCTACGACCTGGTGGACCGTCACGACGGGGCCGTCCCGGACCGCTCCCTGGCCTTCGCCCCGGCCGAGCGGCGACTCGCCGAGGTCGTCAACACGTACTACGGCCACCGGGACACCGTGGGCGCCGGTTACCGCTACGACATCCCGGACTACGGCCCCGGCGTCGGCTTCGAGGAGTACGAGAGGTTCCCGGGCACCCGCACCGAGTGGGTGACCCCCCTGCCGGGCGACTCCTACTGGTACGAGAACCACTCGCTCATGAACGCCGCCGCCTCCGACACCGCCGCCGAGATGCGCAGCGGGAACCTGGACTACACGGCGGGCCGCACCTACCGCGCCGAGTGGTTCGCACCGGTCACCCGCCCGCGCCTCGGTACGGGGTTCTGGGGCCCCTTCCGCACGGTGAACAACGACGTGCAGTTCAACATCACCCCGTGGACGGACTCTGGCGCGGGGCACTCCGGCTCCATGCCCGCGGACGAGTACGACACCACCTCGTACGCCTTCTACCAGGGTGGCAGGCTGCTCGAACAGGGCGCCGGCCGCGCCGGTTACGCGGGGGACCTGCCCGCCGCCCGGACGCCGTACCGGCTGGTCGTCGACTCCGCCCGCGACGGTGACGTCTGGAAGACCTCCACCCGCACGCACAGCTCGTGGGAGTTCGAGTCGGGCGCGCTCGACGCCGGCGGCCCGTCGCAGGCCGACATCCCGATGCTCCAGCTGGACTACGACGTCGACACCGACCTCGCGGGGGACGCCGACGCCGGGAAGTGGACCGAGATCGGCCTGGCCTCCGGCACCCAGGAGTGGCTGAAGGGGGCGGTGCGTGCCAGGAAGGCTTCGCTGTCGGTCAGTTACGACGACGGGGCCACCTGGAGCGCGGTGGGGCTGAGCAAGCGTGCGGACGGCGCGTGGACCGCCCGGTTCAGGACGCCTCGCGCGGGAGCGTCGTTCGTCTCGCTCAAGGCGCACGCCGAAGCCGGCGGCGGCCTCGCCGTCGACCAGGAGATCATCAGGGCCTTCGGCCTGAGGTGACGGCGGCGGGCTGCCCCGCACCGGAGCCCTCGGGCCCGGTGCGGGG
>NZ_JBEXWB010000472.1:0-3897 GCF_040629645.1 Streptomyces sp. NPDC005899
GGCCCGGACCTTCGCGGCGCCCGCGACGGGGTCCCCGGGTGGGCCGGGGGGCGGCTCCGGGAGCGCCTGCGTACGCGGTGTGTCCGGATCGGCCGACGAGGACGCCGCATCCCACCGCTCGCCGCGCCCGCCCGCGTCCATGGCCTCGTTGGCCAGCCGGTCGGCGTGCTTGTTGCGCTCGCGCGGGATCCACTCGTACGTGACGGCGGAGGCGGGCAGGATCCGCGCGGCCTGTGCCGCGAGCGGCTTCATGTCGGGGTGCTTGATCTTCCAGCGGCCCGACATCTGCTCGACCACCAGCTTGGAGTCCATCCGCACACGGACCTGTACGGCCGTGTCCGGGAAGAGCTCCTTCACCGCTTCGAGACCGGCGATGAGGCCCCGGTACTCAGCGACGTTGTTCGTCGCGACGCCGATGTACTCGGCGGCCTCGGCGAGCGTCCGGTCGTCGAGCGCGTCGAGGACGACCGCGCCGTACCCGGCGGGCCCCGGGTTGCCCCGGGAGCCTCCGTCCGCCTCGACGACCAGCCGGCGGGGAGCCGTCATTACAGGCCCGACTCCGAGGTGCGGACCAGGATGCGGTGGCAGTTCTCGCAGCGCAGCACGGTGTCCGGGGAAGCCGCCTTCACGTCGTTGACCTCCGTGATGTTCAGCTCCAAGCGGCAGCCCTCGCACCGGCGCTGGTAGAGACGGGCGGCGCCGACGCCTCCCTGCTGGGCGCGCAGCTTGTCGTAGAGCTTCAGCAGGTCGGCGGGGACGGCGCCGGCGACGACCTCGCGGTCCTTGGTGACGGTGGCGGCCTCGGCGTCGAGCTCGGCGGTCGCGGCGTCCCGGCGGGCGGTCGCGTCGTCCACCTTGGCCTGCACGGCGCTCACGCGCTCCGTCAGTTCGGCGACGCGCTCCTGGGCGGACTCACGGCGCTCCATGATCTCCAGGACGACGTCCTCGAGGTCGCCCTGGCGCTTGGCGAGCGAGGCGATCTCGCGCTGGAGGCTCTCCAGGTCCTTCGGCGAGGACACGGCACCGGAGTCCAGCCGCTGCTGGTCGCGGACGGCACGCTGGCGCACCTGGTCGACGTCCTGCTCGGCCTTGGTCTGCTCGCGGGTGGTGTCGCTCTCCTCGGTCTGCGAGGCGACCAGCAGGTCGCGCAGCTGCGCGAGGTCGTGGTTGAGCGCCTCGATCTCGGCGTGCTCGGGCAGGGACGTGCGCTTGTGGGACAGCTGCGACAGACGTACGTCGAGGGCCTGGACTTCGAGGAGTCGGATCTGGTCGGCGGGCGCGGCGTTCAGTTGGGGGCTCCAGAAGAGTGGTGGGTGGTCCAGGGGTCGGTGACCTGCTTCGAGACGTGGACCCGCAGGTCCCATCCGTGGCGGTCGGAAATCGCGTCGAGCTCGGCGGCGGCCTGCTCGCACCAGGGCCACTCGGTGGCCCAGTGTGCGGCGTCGACGAGGCCGAGCGGCGAGTGCTGGACGGCCTCGGAGGCCGGGTGGTGGCGCAGGTCCGCGGTGAGGAAGGCGTCGACACCCGCGGCGCGCACGGCGTCGAAGAGGCTGTCGCCGGAGCCGCCGCTGACCGCCACGCGCCGTACGGTGGCGTCCGGGTCGCCTGCGAGCCGGACGCCCTGCGCGGTGGCGGGCAGCCGGGCGGCGGCGCGGGCGGCGAAGTCGCGGAGGGTCTCCGGGCGGTCCAGCTCACAGATCCGGCCGAGGCCGCGGCGGCCCCGGGCATCGGTGGGATCCGGCACGAGGGGGCCCGTGACCCTGAGGTCCAGGGCTGCGGCCAGGGCGTCGGAGACCCCGGGGTCGGCGGTGTCGGCGTTGGTGTGCGCGACGTGCAGTGCGATGCCGTGCCCGATGAGGTCGTGCACGACCCGGCCCTTGAAGGTGGAGGCCGCGACCGTCGTCGTACCGCGCAGGTAGAGCGGGTGGTGCGTGACGATCAGCTGGGCGCCGAGGGCGCGCGCCTCGTCGGCGATCCGCCGGACCGGGTCGACGGCGAAGAGGACCCGGTCGACCTCCGCGTCGGGGTCGCCGCAGACCGTGCCGACCGCGTCCCAGCCCTCGGCCCGCTCGGGGGGCCAGAGGGCGTCGAGCTCGGCGATGACTTCAGACAGACGGGGCACGGGGGAAAGGCTACCCGCCCGCCGCGCCCCGCCGCCCCCGCGGCCGGTCCCCCGGACGGGAGGGGCCCGGCCGGTCACGAGCGGTCACGGCCGGGTGCGCGGGGCACCCCGCGCCGGCCTCACTTCACGAGGTCGGCGCGCAGGTCGTCGAGGACCAGGTTCGCCGAGGTGACGCCGAGGCCGAGGTACCAGGTCTCGTCCGGGACGTCCTGGGCCCGGCCGGCCTTGACCGCCGGGAGGTTCTTCCAGAGGGGGTTGGCCCGGGCGGTGTCCCGGTCGGTCGCCCCGCCGTCACCGTAGACACCGGTGAAGATCCAGTCGGCGTCGGCCTGGTCGATGTTCTCCGGGCTGATCTCGGCCGCGAGCTCGTCGACCTGCTGGTTCCGGGGGCGGGGCAGGCCGACGTCCGCCAGGACGGTGCCGATGAAGGACGCCTTCGCGTAGAGGCGGATGCGGTCCGGGAGGTAGCGGACCATGGAGACGGTCGGCTTGTCCGGGCCGATGTCCTCGCCCAGCTTCGCCGCCTTCGCCTCGTAGGCGGCGAGTTCGGACCTCGCCTTCGCGGTCCTGTCGAGCGCCGCCGCGTTGAGGAGGTAGTTCTCCTTCCAGGTGAAGCCGGGGCGGATGGAGAAGACGGTCGGAGCGATCCTGGAGAGCTCGTCGTACTTGTCGGCGGCGCGCAGCTGGCTGCCGAGGATCAGGTCGGGCTTCAGGGCCGCGATCGCCTCCAGGTTGAGGCTGTTGATCGTGCCCACGCTCACCGGCTTCCCGGCGTCCTTCTCCAGGTACGACGGGATGGCCGCGTCGCCTTCGGACGGTGCGTAGCCGACGGGCTTCACGCCCAGCGAGACGACGTTGTCGAACTCGCCCACGTCCAGGACGACGACGCGCTCGGGAGCGGCCTTGATCTCGGTGCTGCCCATGGCGTGCGTGAGCGTACGGGGGAACTCGCCGGCCTCGGCGTCCGTGCCGTACCGGGCCGTCTTCCTCGCCGCGTCGCCGAAGTCCTTGCCACCCGTGGCGACGGCCGCCTTCTTGTCACCGCCGGCCTCCGGACCCGCGCCTCCCGACGCGTCGCCCCCGCACGCCGTGAGGGAGAGGGCGGCAGCCACCGCGAGGGCGGCTGCGGCGGTGCCGCGGCGTCGTGGGGACATGATTCGCTCCAGTTCAGGGCTCTCACAGGAAAATCTTAGGGAAGCCTAACCTTTTACACGTGTTACCAGCAGCACAGCGGCCCCCTCCCACTCGGGCGAACAGGGGGACCGCCACCCGTATGTGTGAAGTGCGATGCCTCGCGTTGTCCGGCAGGGCGTGCGAAAACTAGCTTCGGTTGCCGGAGGTGACCGCACCATGACTGCCTGTACTGCCGAGAACGAGATCGCCGGGGCCGCGGGGACTGCCACGACGGTGGAGACCGCACCCCGACCGGCGGACCCGGACGCACCCGCCGAGCCGGAGCAACCCCGCGCCGGCGGAGCACCGGACAGGGCCGGAGCCGTCCGGGCACCGGGCGCACCGGGCGGATCGCCCGGAGGCGGCTGGTCCCGCACGGCCACGATGCCCGCCGGGGCGGCCGCGTACATCGGCACCTCGCGGCCGGGGCCGGTGCGCGGTGGCCCCGGCGGGGCCGGCGCTGCGGGCGGGCAGGCCGCGCACGGCGGGGCCGGCACGCCCGCCGCCATCGGTGAGCCGGCCGCCACCGGCGCGACCACCGCCTCACCGGTCCCCGGTGGGCACCCGGAGCAGCGCCCCCTCGGCACCGGCGTCGCGGAACC
>NZ_JBEXWB010000473.1:0-3882 GCF_040629645.1 Streptomyces sp. NPDC005899
GTCGGACGCGCCCGCCGGGTCGGACGCGCCCGCCGGTGCGGACGTACGGATGCACACCGGCGAGAGCCTGCCGGTCGCCGTCCTCGACGACCTGCGCCGGCTGGCCGCCCTCAACCGCACCAGGTGGTCCGCCGTCCTCGTGAGCGCGGTCGCCGCCTACGTCAGCCGTGTCACCGGCGCGCGGGACGTCACCGTGGGCCTCGCCTCCAACGGCCGTCACGGCGGCCTGCGGCACATCGTCGGCATGACCTCCAACATCCTGCCGTTACGCGTGACCGTCGACCCGGAGACGACGGTCGGTGCCCTCGTCCGTGCCGTCGCCACCGAGATGGGCAGCGCCCTGCGGCACCGCCGCTTCTCCCGCGAACAGCTGGCCCGGGAACTCAACATGACCGACGGCGCCGCTCGGCTGACCGACGTCGTCGTCAACATCATGGGTTACGACTACGACCTCGACTTCGCCGGTAGCCCCGCCCCCTCCCGCGTGCTCTCCATCGGCCCGGTCGACGACGTGTCGCTCTTCGTCTCCGAACGGGCGGAGGGCAAAGGGCCCCTGATCGGCTTCGACGCCAACCCGGAGCTGTACCGCCCGGAGGACGTGCGGCTGCTCCAGCAGGCGCTCGTCTCCTTCGTGTCCGCGCTGGCCCACGCGGACGCCGGCACCTCGCTCCGCGACCTGCCGTTCGTCGACGAGACCCTCGCCGAGGCCCTCCTCGCCCAGGGGGCCGGCACCGGCCTACCGCCCGCGCGGACGTCCACCGGACTGCCGGAAGCCTTCGGCGCCCGGGCCCGACGCACCCCGGACGCCCCGGCCGTGGTGGACGGTGGCATCACGCTCTCCTACCGGCGCCTGGCACACCTGGCGGAAGACCTCTCCGGCGCCCTGGCCGGCTGGGGCATCGGTGCCGAGGACGGTGTCGGTGTGCTGGTGGGCCGGTCCGCGGCCCTCGTGTCCGCCTCGCTCGGCACCGTCGGTGCGGGCGCCGCCTACGTGCCGATGGACGCCGCCTGGCCGGCCGAGCGGCTCGGCCGCGTCGCCGAAGTGGCCCGCGTCCGTGCCCTGGTGGTCGACGAGGCCGCCGCCACGAGCCCCTGGGTGGAGGAGGCGTCCGCCACCCTGCCCGTCGTCGTCGTCGACGGGACCGGGGCGGTCGTGCGCGGAGCCCCGCCTCGGACGGGTACACCGGCGGGAGTGACACACGCGGGCCGGCTCGCCTACGTGATGTTCACCTCGGGCTCCACGGGCATCCCCAAGGGCGTCGGTGTCACCCACGCCGACATCCTGGCACTGGCCGCCGACAGCGCCTGGACGGACGGTGCCTGCGAGGCGGTGCTGCTGCACTCGGCCTACGTGTTCGACGCCTCGACGTTCGAGATCTGGGTACCGCTGCTGAACGGCGGCCGCGTCGTCGTCGCGCCCGGCGGCGTCCTGGAGGCGCCCGCACTGGCGGACCTGGTGCGGAGCCACGGGGTGACCGCTCTGTTCATGACGACAGCCCTGTTCAACGTGGTGGCCGAGGCCGACCCGGCGGCGTTCGCCGGGCTGCGCCTCGTCGCCGCGGGAGGCGAGGCCGCCACCCCGGACCTCATGCAACGGGTGTCCGCCGCCGCCCCCACCACCCGCGTCCTGCACGTCTACGGGCCCACCGAGACCACGACCTTCGCGACCCGTCACCAGGTCACCGCCGGCACGGCGGGCGTCCCGCCCATCGGCCGGGCCCTCGACGGGATGCGCCTGTACGTGCTCGACGGCACCCTCGCACCGGTGCCCCCGGGGGTCGTGGGGGAGCTGTACCTGAGCGGCCGCGGCGTCGCACGCGGTTACCAGGGCCGCCCGGCGCGGACCGCCACCCGGTTCGTGGCCGATCCTTACGACGGGCGCGGTGGCCGCATGTACCGCACCGGCGACCTCGTGCGCTGGACCGCGGGCGGCGACATCGAGTACGTCGGACGCGCGGACGGACAGGTCAAACTCCGCGGATTCCGCATCGAACCCTCCGAGATCGAGACCGTCCTGCTCGGCGATCCGCGGGTCCGCGCCGCCTGTGTCCTGGTACGCGAGGACGTCCCGGGCGACCGGCGCCTCGTGGCGTACGTCGTGGGGGCACCCGGCACCCTCCCGGACGACAGCACGCTGGCCCGCCGCGTGGGACGCACGCTGCCCGGGTACATGGTGCCCTCCGTGTTCGTCCCGCTCGACGCACTGCCGCTGAACGCCAACGGCAAGGTCGACCGCCACGCCCTGCCCGCCCCCCGGGCGGCCACCACCACCGGCCGGGCCCCGCGCACGGCCTGCGAGGAGGTGCTGGCCGGCCTCTTCGCCGACGTCCTGGGTGTGAGCGCCGTCGGCATCGACGACAACTTCTTCTCCCTGGGCGGCCACTCCCTGCTGGCCACCCGTCTCACCGGCCGGGTGCGCGCCGCCCTGGGCGCCGAGGTCGGCATACGCACCCTCTTCGAACACCCCACGGTCGCCTCGCTGGCCACCGCCCTCGACACCACCCGGGCGGCGGGACCGGCCCTCGTCCCGCAGCAGCGGCCCGACGTGGTGCCGTTGTCCTTCGCGCAGCAGCGCCTGTGGTTCCTCAACCGGGCCGAAGGCCCCAACGACACCTACACCATCCCGCTCGTCCTCGAACTCGACGGCCCCCTGGACACGGAGGCCCTGCGCGGTGCCCTGGCCGACGTGGTGGCCCGGCACGAGAGCCTGCGCACCGTCTTCGCCGAACACGACGGCGTGGCCCGGCAGGAGGTCCTCGACGCGTCCGCCGCCGCGGACCTCGTCCCCCTCGCCGTCGAGGTGCCCCCGGCCGAGGAGAGCGCCGAGGACTGGGCCGAGCGGCTGGTGCGCCACCTCTGCGCGGTGCCCTTCGACCTGGACGGCCGTGCCGCCGTCCGTGCCCATCTGCTGCGACCGGCCCCCGACCGCCACATCCTGCTCGTCGTCCTCCACCACGTCGTCGCCGACGGCTGGTCACTCGCCCCGCTCCGCCGCGACCTGGGCGCCGCCTACCGCGCGAGGAGAGCGGGTGCCGGTGCGCCGGACTGGCCCGAACTGCGGGTGCAGTACGCCGACTACACCCTCTGGCAGCGCCGGATGCTCGGCGGCGGCGACGACCCCGACAGCCTGGCCGCACGGCAGCTCGCCTTCTGGCGGGAGGCGCTGCACGGCGCTCCGGACCTGCTCGACCTGCCGCTCGACCGGCCCCGCCCGGCTGTGTCCGGCCACCAGGGGGACGCGGTCCCCTTCGACCTGCCGGCGCCCGCGCACGCCGCGCTCGTCCGGCTCGCCCGCGCCATCGGCTGCACCCCGTTCATGGTCCTTCAGGCGGCGCTCGCCGTGACCCTGCACGCGCATGGCGCCGGTACCGACATCCCGCTCGGCACGGCGGTGGCCGGGCGGACCGACGAGGCGCTCGACGACCTGGTGGGCTTCTTCGTCAACACCGTCGTCCTGCGCACCGACCTGTCGGGCGCCCCGAGCTTCCGCGAACTGCTGGGCCGGGTGAAGGAGTTCGACATCGCGGCCTTCAGCCACGGTGACCTCCCCTTCGAACGGATCGTGGAGGCCGTGAACCCCGAGCGGTCGGGCGACCACCATCCGCTGTTCCAGACCATGCTGGTGCTGCAGAACCAGGAGCGGACCGGGCTCCAGCTCCCCGGCATCACCGTGCGAGACCGCTCGCGGCACACCGGCGTCAGCAAGTTCGACCTGACCTTCTCGCTCACCGAGATCACCGATGCCGCAGAGGTCATCGATGCCGCAGAGGTCATCGGTGCCGCTGAGGCCACCGACGTCGCATCAGTCACCGACGTCACAGCGGTCACCGAGGTCGCAGCAGCCCCCGGGCCCGGGGGAGGCGCCGCCCCGGCCGAGCGCAC
>NZ_JBEXWB010000474.1:0-3859 GCF_040629645.1 Streptomyces sp. NPDC005899
GGCCGGCCGGGGGCCGGCCGGGGGCCGGTCGGGGACGGCGCTGGGGGGCGGCCGGTCTTGGGTGCGCGGCGCGGGCGCGCGAGGATGAGGGGGAGCACCACCGCGACAGTGGGAGGAACCAGCATGAGCGAGGCCGACACGGCCCGGACCGGCATCGGTGAGTCCGCCGAGAACGAGGTCGTGGACCTCTGCCGTGACCTTATCCGGATCGACACCAGCAACTACGGCGACCACTCCGGCCCCGGGGAGCGGATCGCCGCCGAGTACATCGCGGAGAAACTCGCCGAGGTCGGGCTCGACCCGAAGATCATCGAGTCCCACAAGGGCCGTGCCTCCACGGTGGCCCGGATCGAAGGGGAGGACCCCTCCAAGCCGGCCCTGCTGATCCACGGGCACACCGACGTGGTGCCGGCCAACGCCGCGGACTGGACGCACGACCCGTTCTCGGGAGAGATCGCGGACGGCTGCGTGTGGGGACGCGGCGCGGTCGACATGAAGGACATGGACGCCATGACCCTCGCGGTCGTCCGTGACCGGATGCGCAGCGGCCGCAAGCCCCCGCGCGACATCGTGCTGGCCTTCCTCGCCGACGAGGAGGCGGGCGGCACGTACGGCGCGCGCCATCTCGTCGACCACCACCGTGACCTCTTCGACGGGGTCACGGAGGCGATCGGCGAGGTCGGCGGCTTCTCGTTCACCGTCAACGAGAACCTGCGCCTCTACCTGGTGGAGACCGCGCAGAAGGGCATGCACTGGATGCGGCTCACCGTGGACGGCACCGCCGGGCACGGCTCGATGACCAACAACGACAACGCGATCACCGAACTCTGCGAGGCCGTCGGCCGGCTGGGGCGGCACACCTGGCCGGTCCGGGTGACCAAGACCGTGCGCTCCTTCCTCGACGAGCTGTCCGACGCGCTGGGCACCCCGCTCGACCCGGAGGACATGGAGGCGACGCTCGCCAAGCTCGGCGGGATCGCCAAGATGATCGGCGCCACCCTGCGGAACTCCGCCGCGCCCACCATGCTCGGCGCCGGGTACAAGGTCAACGTGATCCCCGGCCAGGCCACCGCCCACGTGGACGGGCGCTTCCTGCCCGGTCACGAGGACGAGTTCCTGGCCGACCTCGACCGGATCCTCGGCCCGCGCGTGAAGCGGGAGGACGTGCACGGGGACAAGGCCCTGGAGACGAGCTTCGACGGCTCGCTCGTCGACGCCATGCAGCTGGCGCTGAAGGCCGAGGACCCGATCGCCCGCGCGGTGCCCTACATGCTCTCCGGCGGTACCGACGCGAAGTCGTTCGACGACCTCGGCATCCGCTGCTTCGGCTTCGCCCCGCTCAAGCTGCCTCCGGAGCTGGACTTCGCGGGCATGTTCCACGGGGTGGACGAGCGGGTCCCGGTGGACGGCCTGACCTTCGGTGTCCGGGTGCTCGACCGGTTCATCGGCCACGCGTGAACGGGCTGCCGGGCGGGCTCCCGGGCCCCGATCCGACAGCGTGTTCGTATCTGACCGAAAGGGTGAAAGACGACACGCACTCGTAGCCCCGCCACTCCCTCCTCGTTACAGGTGGTGCGGTCCGCGGCTGGGACCGCACTTGTCAACCAGGAGGAATTATGATCAAGAAGGTCGTCGCAATCGCGGCAGCTACCGGTGGTCTCGTGCTCGCGGGTGCCGGTATGGCGTCCGCCGACGCCGGCGCCCAGGGTGCCGCCATCGGCAGCCCCGGCGTCATCTCGGGCAACGTCATCCAGGTGCCGGTCCACGTCCCGGTGAACGTCTGCGGCAACACCATCAACGTGATCGGGCTGCTGAACCCCGCCTTCGGCAACGTCTGCATCAACGACTGACATGCGAAGTCAACCCGTAAGGGTGTGAGTCCGGCCGGCCTCGGAGTGCGCGCCATGCACTCCGGGGCCGCTGGGCATTCGGCCCCCGCACGGTGTGTCCGGGGCATTTCGGTAGGCAGAAGGCAGGAAAGCAACCTATGCGACAGGTCACACGTAAAGGCCTGATCACCATGGCGGCCGCGGGCGGAGTCCTCGCGCTCGGTGGCGGCTACGCCCACGCCGACGCGGGAGCGGCCGGCGGCGCGTCGAACTCACCGGGAGTGCTCTCGGGGAATTCGATCCAGGTCCCGGTCGACGTACCCGTCAATGTGTGCGGGAACTCCGTGGACGTGGGCGGTCTGCTCAACCCCACGAGCGGGAACGACTGCGGCAACGGCACCGCGGGCTCCGCGCACGAGCAGGCGGACAGCTCCTCGTCCGGTCACGGCTCCGGCGACCGGGCGTCCGGCGGCCACGGTTCCGGCAGCTCGGCGTCCGCAGGCCACACCGCGGGGCACGAGGCCCGGGGCGGCGGGGAGGGGACGGGCAGGCACCGTGCCTCCGGCACCTCGGCACAGGCCGAGACGGCCGGTTCACCCGGCATCCTCTCCGGCAACCAGGTGCAGGCGCCGGTCGAGATCCCCGTGAACCTCTGCGGCAACAGCATCACCATCGGCGGGCTGCTCAACCCGGTCTTCGGCAACGACTGCGAGAACGACACGGACGCGCCCCCGCCCGTCGTGCCGCACACCCCGCAGCAGCCGGTCGTCCCGCACACACCACAGGCTCCCGAGCCCCAGCTGGTGCCGGGGGAGCAGCTCGCCCGGACCGGCGCCGGCGGGCTCGACGTGCTCGTACCGGCGGGCGCGGGACTGCTGCTCGCCGGCGCGGGCACGGTCCTGTACCGGCGTACGCGCAGCGCCGTATAGCGGCCGCGGCCCGCACGGTACGGCGCCGCGGGCCGCGCACGGCACCGCGAAGGGGAGCGGGTCCCGCGGCCGCGGGGCCCGCTCCGCCCTACCAGGTGGCCCGGAGCTGGCGGATGATCCGGCGGCGCAACCGGACACGGCGGCTGCCGTCCAGGCGCAGCGTCAGTCGGTCCAGCTCCCAGTGCCCGTACTCGGCATGGTCGGTCAGCAGGCGGGCCGCTTCCTTCCGGGACACCCCGCGCGGCACGTACACGTCGACAAATTCGTATTCCGGCATCGCATCTATTGTGCAAGCACGGCCCGCGTACGGATAGCGTCTGCACTATGTCTGATGCTGCGCAGCCCACCGCTGCCGAGGTACGCGCCGCCGCCGATGCAGTGAAAACCGCGCTCGACCGCCACCTCGAGGCCGTCGAACGCCGTACCGGGGACGACGATCCCGCCGTCTACGACGCGTTCAACGCACTGGCCGCCGCGGCCGAGGTCTACGACGAGTTCCTGTACGACCGCTACGACGAGGTCACCCCCTTCGAGATCCCGGGTGCCGGGGACTCCTTGCCGCCCTACGCAGGTCCGGAGGAGCCGCACGCCGTCAGCGTGCTGATCAGACGGGACTACGCGGTCGCGGAGCCCTCGCGGCTGCTCGCCCAGGCGCGGCGGCTCACCGATCCGGATCCGGACGGCCAGCAGGCCCGGGCGGCCTCGGCGCCGGCCGCGGGCGTGCACGCCGCGCTGGGCGTGCTCTTCGGGGAGTACGAGGCCGACGAGATCGCCTCCCGGCACAAGGAGTTCGGGCTGGAGGAGGGGGACTCCACGCTCTGGGTCACCGCCGCCGAGGAACTCCCGGAACCCGGGGAGTGGCTGGAGGAGCCCTTCGAGGACGCGGACCCGTCGCTCGTGGTCTGCCGCTTCGACGTGAGCGCGGTCTTCGACGATGACGACGGCCCGGACGACGATCCGGACGGCTCCGCCCCGGACCGCCCCTGACGCGCCCGGTGCCCGGCGGGAGCGACGCGTCGTCGGCGTCCGCCGGGAGGACCGGCCGCCGCCGTCCCCGGACGGGAGCGGCGTCCCCACGGCCGTGGGGGCCCCGGGGGCGCC
>NZ_JBEXWB010000475.1:0-3853 GCF_040629645.1 Streptomyces sp. NPDC005899
GCGGCCCGCCGGCAGCCCGCGCGCCGGCCGGCCGGGACGCCGGAGTGGGCGGGCGCGCGCCAGACGCATGGAGGGCGCCCTCGATGGGCATGGGTCCAGCGGGAACCGGATGCGAACGTCCCTGTGACGCAGGGGAGTTCCGGCGTTCCGCAGGGGGCGTCGTCCGGTCGGCGGGGGGAGCTGGATGGCCGACGACAGAGCGGGCGGATCAGAGCGTGACATTGCCGTGCGCCGGCACGTGGCCGCGAGTCTGAGCCGGCCGCAGGGGCCGCTGCGCACCCTGCCCGCCCTCGTGCTGCTGGGTCCGCGCGGCAGCGGGAAGACGGCGCTCACCGCACATCTGCGCCGGTGGGGCCGGCGTGTACCGCTGGCGGGCATCGATCTGGAACCTGTCGGCGACCGGGGCGGGACGCCCATCGACGTGCTCATCGAGCTCGCCTTCCAGCTCGGCGCACACCACGACGGCGTGCCGCAGCTGGGCTTTCCGGCGCTGGGAGCGCTGCTGGCCGCCGTCGGCACGGCCGTGGACGCGCGCGACCGCGACCGCGCCGTCCGTGAGATGGCGGAAGCGCTGCGGGCGGGGCGTGCCCGGGAGCACTCCTACGAGGAACTGCAGGGCATCGTCGACGGGGTCGCGCAGCTGGCGGGGCTCGGACTGCCCGGCTGGAGCTCCGTCGTCATGCCGCTCGTCCAGGGCGGGTTGCGCCTGAGGCTCGGGGTGCGGCTGCGCCGGCGCCTGGGCGAGACGTCCGCCACCGGCCCGGGGCGGGGCGCGACGGCCGACTTCCTGGTCGGCGTCAACCGGCTCTACCACGGCTACCCGGCCCAGCGGGCCGAGGCCGAACGGGTGCTGCTGGACTCCTTCCTGGCCGATCTGCGCGGCGCCTACGCCACGGGCCGCGCCGACCGCCTGCGGACCACGCACTGCCTGGCCCTCCTGGACAACGCGGACTCCGCCGTCGGCGAGGCCTTCCTCACGCTCCTGCTCGACTCCCGGGAACGCTCCGGCCGCCCCGATCCGCTCCTGGTCGTCGCCACGGCACGCAGGCGTCCGGAGGCGCTCGTCCGGGCGGAGACGGGCAGCGGGCACCGCCCCGACTACCGCGAGAGCTGGCCGCAGCCCGGGGAGTTCCGGCCGCTGGCCGCGGGCGGGCTGACAGGCGGGCAGTTGCGCGACCTGAGCCGCCGCGAGGTGGAGACGCAGGCCGGTGCCATGCTCGACACCCTGCCCGCCGGTTCGGTCCTCCCGCGCACCGACAACGCGGTGCAGTGGCTCGGCTGGCTCGTGTACGAGCTCACCCGCGGCCACCCGGCGGGCACGGCCGCCGTCCTGGACACCCTGCGGCGCATGCCGGCCGGCCTGCCCTGGGACGAACGGGTGCGCCAGTGCCTCGCCCCGCTCGACGGCAGCGTGCAACCGGTGCCCGGCCTGTCCGCCGGTTCCCGTCTGCTGGAACTGCTGCTGCGGGACTGCTCGGCCCAGTTGGCCCGGCTGATGCCGCGGACGGCCGCCGCGGTCACCCTCGGCCGGGCCGAGACGTGCGAGGCGCTCTGGGAGGGACAGGAGCCCGTGCTGCGGGAGTTCGTCAGCTACTCCGCGGACGAACTGCGCACCGTGCCCGACCCCGACGAGGGGCTCCCCGCACTGCACCGCCTGACCCGCTTCCTGCTGCTGCGCCGCCTCGACGGGGCACACGGGGGCGAGGAGGACCCGGGTACGTGGGCCGGGGCGCACCGGGCGCTGCGGGCGTCGGCCGTGGCCCGCGGCGACCTGCGCGCCGTCGCGTACCACGACCTGGCGCTGGGAGACCTGCCGGCGGCCGTCGACTACCTGCGGGACCGCTTCGACGAGACGGGCGCCGACGAGTGGTGCGCCGACCTCGCCCGGCTCCAGCGCGCCCCGTGCCGTTGGGACGGTGCTCCGCCCGAGCCGGCCCGGGACCGCTACGAACGGCTCGTGGGTGTCGCCGAGGGCGACGCGGCCCGGCGGGCGATCACGCGGCTGCTGGCCGCCGGCTGGGTCACGCCGCTCACCCGGCCGGACGGGGCGGCACAGCCCTACGGGGACCCGCTGGGTGATCCGTACGCGGAGCTGTACCCCGACATCGTCGAGGAGTTCCTCACCCTGCGCCGGCCCATCGGCGACGAACACGACCGCCATGTGCTGTTGCGCATGGCCCAGCGGTACGAGAGGAAGCCGTGGTGGTAGACAACGACGACGACGCGTTCGTCCCCCCGCGCCCGCCCCGCCGCAGGGCGCCGTGGGTCGCCGTGGGCGTGCTCGTCCTGGCCGGGGCGGTGTGGGGTGGCGCGGAGGCGTACCGGGCCTGGCAGCACAACCGGGTGGAGTGCGCGCCGGGCATCTCGAAGCAGGGGGCGCGCGGGGAGTGCATCGGCGTGACGGACGGGTCGTTCGCCTTCGACCCGTCGCTCAAGGACGTCGTGGGCAAGATCAGGGCGGAGAACGCGCGCGTCGAGAGGTCGGGCAAGGCGTACGTCTCCCTCGCGTACGTCGAGCCGCTGACCACCGTCAAGGGCGAGGAGGAGGCCAAGTACGGGCTGCGCGGTGAACTCGTGGGCGCCTATCTGGCGCAGCGCGAGCTGAATGACCCGGACCTCGGCGCGGGCCGGGGGGACCTGCCGCAGATCCGCCTGCTCGTCGGCAACCTCGGGCTCCGCTCCGAGCAGTGGAGGACGCTGACCCGCGACCTGGTCGAGATGTCCCGCGACGACAACCACCTCGTCGCCGTGGCCGGGTTCGGCCAGAGCCGCGGCGGCACCCGGGCCGCGGTGGACGCCCTGCGTGAGGCGGGCATCCCGATGATGGGCGCGACGGTCACCGCCGACAGCCTCTCCGACACCGCCGACCCCGGCTTCTTCCGCACCTCCGCTCCCAACCGGGACCAGGCGCGGGGCGCGGCCGTCTACCTGATGGCCCAGCAGCGGAAGGACCCGGACTTCAAGGTCGCCGTCATACGTGACCGCAACGAGGACGACATCTACAACACGTCCATCTCGAGCGCCTTCGCCCAGGCGGCGGCGAGCCGCGGCCTGCGGACGGAGGGGGCGCCGCTGGAGTTCCTGTCCGGTGTGGACGGGGTCTCCAACGCCTTCTCGTCGGTCGCCGACAAGGTGTGCGACCTGAAGCCCGACGCGGTGTTCTTCGCCGGCCGGGGCATCAACATCCGCAACTTCATCTACTCCATGTCGGCACCGGACCGGCGCTGCCCCGTCACCCTCGTCACGGGCGACGACGCGGTCGGCGCCTACTACGGCTCCCTGGAGAGCGAGTCGCGGCGCGAGAAGTTCCGTACGGAGTGGGCCGACAGCAGGGTGACCGTGCTCTACACCTCGCTCGCCCACCCGGCGCTCGCCGGGAAGCTCTACGCGGCGGCGAACAACCCGCTGCCGGACTTCCTCTCCCTGTACCGCGCCGAGTTCGGCGGGGCGGCCGACGACACCATGCAGGTCCTCCAGGACGGCCAGGTCATCATGGGCCACGACGCGGTCTGGACCCTGGGCGTCGCCGTACGCAACGCGGCGGGGCCGGACGGCAAGGGCCAGGTCAACACGGGCGCCACCCTGCAGATGCTGCTCCAGCTCAGCGGGAGGTCGGCGGTGTCCGGCCTCAGCGGCCCCATCTCCTTCGCCTCGGACGGCAATCCGGACGGCAAGCCGATGGCGCTGGTACGGATGGAGCCGTCGGGCGTGTACACCTTCCGGGCGGTGCTGCGGCCGTAGGACGGGCCGGGCGCCCACCGCCGGTGGGCGACGGGCTCAGTGGCCCCCGAGGCCGTCGGAGCCCCGGCGCGCGCCGGTCACGGCGGGCCGTGGTCCCTCGTGGTACGCGCGT
>NZ_JBEXWB010000476.1:0-3847 GCF_040629645.1 Streptomyces sp. NPDC005899
ACCGGGGCGGTGGGGCGGCCCCGCCCGGCGGGGGGGGCGGCGGGCCCTTCGCGCGTGGTCCGCGTCAGGAACCGACGCTCACCGTGAAGCGGCGGGGGTTCCCGTCGTGGGCGGCTCCGGAGACGTCCGGCTCGCCGTCCGGGCGGACGTCGTCGTACGGGAACGCGTAACCGATGGGGGAGTTCGCGTGGACCACGCGTGACCAGTGGTTGGTCACCGCTCCCTTGTAGTAGTCCGCCACCGAGGTGCCGTTCGGCTGGCTGGGGTGGCTCAGCATGATCGACCGGTTGAAGCCGGCCGCCAGCCTGGCCAGGATCGCCTTCTTGTCGTCGGAGTCGCCCGGGTTGTTCGTGAACGGCCCGTGGTTGCAGGTGAAGACGTCCTTCGAGGACGGCTTGGTAAAGGTGTGGCCGCCCTCGAACGTCAGGATGTCGCCGTTGACCCGCCCGGTGACCGTGCCCCGGCCGCCCTGGAGGTCGATCCGCAGGTCCTCCGCGCGGTACTTCGCCCAGACCTCGTCGATCTGCGCGGTGAACAGGTCCCGGAAGGGCATCTCGCCAGGCCGGTCGAAGAAGGGCGCCATCAGGTTCTGCGGGGAGACGACACGCAGGACCCGCCCGTCGCCACCACGGGTGATCAGCTTGTCCCAGGGCTGCCCGTCCGCCGCCGCCTGGGCGGTGAGGTCGTCGGCTATCCGCTGCACCGCGCCGTCCGGCAGCGGAGCCACCGTGTGCGTGGCGTCGCCCTCCACGGTCAGGCCGATCGGCAGGGCCGTCACCAGGTCGACGTAGCTGATGTTGGCGTAGATCTGCTGCGGGTTGAACGTGAACTCGCAGAACGACCAGGTACGGCCGTAGTTGGGGTCGGTCGGTGTCGCGAAGGCGGGCTCGACCAGCGAGGGTCCCGGGTTCAGGTAGAAGTCCAGCTTGTCGTCGCGCACGAAGTACACGCGCGCTCCGTACATCTGCGGCAGGGTCAGGACCACCGGTCCCGCGCCCGCGGCCTTCAGCGGGATGGCGCAGTCCACCGGCAGCGGGGTCTGCGGGGCGCCGGGTGAGTCCGGGCGGTAGACACTGCCGTCGGCCCGCAGCAGCACCCAGCGGTCCGTGCCCTGCTCGTGGCCGGTCACGTAGGCGTGCACCGTGCCGGGCAACGACCTGTTCTCCAGAGCGAGTTCGCAGGTCGCGGCCGCCGCCGACGTGCGCGGGCTCAGCGCGCTGCCCCAGAGGGGGTAGGAGAGCGCGGTCGCGGAGGCGGCGGCGCCCGTCAGGAACATTCTGCGCGAAATCACGAGGGAACTCCCGAGGTGTGGGGGCCGCAGGCGGAATGACGGGGAGGTGGTGCGGTGGGGGGCCGCCTGCGGTGCGCACCACTCTCGCCACGTCGGTGACGAGCGTCAAGAGTTACGACTGAGAGCGCTCTCAAGAAACGGATTTCTTCACAACTCGTCGGCATGAAGGGGGTTTTGACGACTGTCGGTCGACCGTTGCCTGCGAGGCGTGAACAGGAACCGAACGCACTCGGCACTCCGCCGGAAGGGCGGGTGCGTCCCTCCGGCGGCGCGCCCGGCGCGGGGGGAGCGTCCCCGCCGGTGCGGACGGAAGGCCCCCGCCGGCCCCTCCGGCGGGCCGGGGGGCGGTGCCGGATCCGGTGGCGCGCTCTGCCATTGTGGGGTGCCGCCCTCCTCCGCTCCGGTGGATCCCGGCGTGGCGCGCGCATCGCGCTGTGACCGTCGCCATACCGGGGCGTTTGTCGAAGCTCCACAATCGAACCGCCCCCTGAGCTGGTGGATGGGCTGCACGGCACCGCGCTTCTGTCAGGTGCAGCCAGGAAACAGGGCAGGAGACTGTCCGATGTGGACGGCGGGATTTGTGCGGCCGGGTTCGTAGGGTCGACACATGACCGTTGTGGACGAAATCCCGGGCGAGCCGACTGACACCCGCGGGCGGGTGGCTGAACTGCTGGCGCTGCGTGAGCAGGCGCGGCGGGGACCGAGTGACCGGGCGACCGAGGCCCAGCACGCCAAGGGCAAGCTGACGGCCCGGGAGCGGATCGAGCTCCTGCTGGACGCGGGTTCGTTCAAGGAGGTCGAGCAGCTGCGCCGGCACCGCGCGACCGGCTTCGGCCTGGAGGCCAAGAAGCCGTACACCGACGGTGTCATCACCGGCTGGGGCACGGTCGAGGGCCGCACGGTGTTCGTCTACGCGCACGACTTCCGGATCTTCGGCGGGGCGCTGGGCGAGGCCCACGCCACGAAGATCCACAAGATCATGGACATGGCCATCTCGGCCGGTGCCCCGCTGGTCTCGCTGAACGACGGCGCCGGCGCCCGCATCCAGGAGGGTGTGAGCGCGCTCGCCGGGTACGGAGGGATCTTCCAGCGCAACACCCGTGCCTCGGGCGTCATCCCGCAGATCAGCGTGATGCTCGGCCCCTGCGCGGGCGGCGCGGCCTACAGCCCCGCCCTGACCGACTTCGTCTTCATGGTCCGCGAGACCTCGCAGATGTTCATCACCGGACCGGACGTCGTCAAGGCGGTCACCGGCGAAGAGATCACCCAGAACGGGCTCGGCGGCGCGGACGTGCACGCCGAGACCTCGGGCGTCGCGCACTTCGCGTACGACGACGAGGAGACCTGCATCGCCGAGGTCCGCTACCTGATCGGCATGCTCCCGTCGAACAACCGGGAGAACCCGCCCGTCGTGCCGAGCGACGACCCGGCCGACCGGCGCGGTGACGTCCTGCTCGACCTCGTCCCCGCCGACGGCAACCGGCCCTACGACATGCACAAGGTCATCGAGGAGCTCGTCGACGACGGCGACTTCCTCGAGGTCCACGAGCGCTGGGCCCGCAACATCGTCTGCGCGCTGGCCCGCCTCGACGGCCAGGTCGTGGGCATCGTCGCCAACCAGCCCCAGTCGCTGGCCGGAGTCCTGGACATCGAGGCGTCCGAGAAGGCCGCACGGTTCGTCCAGATGTGTGACGCCTTCAACATCCCCATCGTCACTCTCCTGGACGTACCCGGCTTCCTGCCCGGCGTCGATCAGGAGCACGGTGGGATCATCCGCCACGGGGCGAAGCTCCTGTACGCGTACTGCAACGCCACCGTGCCGCGGATCTCGCTGATCCTGCGCAAGGCATACGGAGGCGCGTACATCGTCATGGACAGCCAGTCCATCGGAGCCGACCTCACCTACGCGTGGCCGACCAACGAGATCGCGGTGATGGGCGCCGAAGGTGCCGCCAACGTCATCTTCCGCCGCCAGATCGCGGACGCCGAGGACCCCGAAGCCATGCGGGCCCGCATGGTCAAGGAGTACAAGGCCGAGCTGATGCACCCCTACTACGCCGCGGAGCGGGGGCTGGTCGACGACGTCATCGACCCCGCCGAGACGCGGGAGGTCCTCATCGCCTCCCTCGCGATGCTCCGCAACAAGCACGCCGACCTGCCGTCCCGCAAGCACGGCAACCCGCCGCAGTAGGCACAGCCCGCCGCAGCGACCCTGCCGGCGCCCGCTGTCACCTGCACAGAATCCGCCCAGAGACGGAGACACCATGAGCGTCACCCCCGCCGAGTCAGTGCTGCGCGTCGAGAAGGGCCAGGCCGGCCCCGAGGAGCTCGCGGCCATCACCGCGGTCCTGCTCGCCCGTGCCGCGGCCCAGCCCGCCGCGCCCGCCCGTCGCGGCCGTGACACCGCCGGATGGCGCCGGCTGGAGCGCACCCCCGGTTTCCGCGCCCCGCACAGCTGGCAGGGCTGAGAACACCTGCCGCCCCGCGCACCGGCTCCGGCGGCCGCCCCGGCCCCTGAGCCCCCTGCGGCCCCGGAAACGGCGAAGGCCCCCGTAC
>NZ_JBEXWB010000477.1:0-3844 GCF_040629645.1 Streptomyces sp. NPDC005899
GGCCGCCGGGCGCATCGGCGTGCGGAGCCGGAGTCCGGCGGGCGTACCCCGCTGACCGGCCGTGGCGGGGTCCGCCGCTTTCGTCAGTCGGTGCCGAACTCCATCGCGGCGCGGTCGAGCATCTGGTCGGCGTCGCCCTCGGCCGGAGCGCGGGAGGCGATGACCTCGGCGCCGCCTTCCGGCATGTCGCCGATCAGCTTCGTCGAGTCGGCCTGCGGGGCACCGAGGAGCGCCGCGTGGGTGTTGCCGACGATGCCGAGACCGGCGTACTGCTCCAGCTTGGCGCGGGAGTCGGCGATGTCGAGGTTGCGCATGGTGAGCTGGCCGATCCGGTCCACCGGGCCGAACGCCGAGTTGTCGGTGCGCTCCATGGACAGCTTGTCCGGGTGGTAGCTGAACGCCGGGCCGGAGGTGTTCATGACCGAGTAGTCCTCACCGCGCCGCAGGCGGAGCGTCACCTCTCCGGTGACCGCCGCCCCGACCCAGCGCTGCAGCGACTCGCGGACCATCAGCGCCTGCGGGTCGAGCCAGCGGCCCTCGTACATGAGGCGGCCCAGGCGCCGCCCCTCGTTGTGGTACTGCGCGACCGTGTCCTCGTTGTGGATCGCGTTGACCAGCCGCTCGTACACGGCGTGCAGCAGCGCCATGCCCGGGGCCTCGTAGATGCCGCGGCTCTTGGCCTCGATGATCCGGTTCTCGATCTGGTCCGACATGCCCATGCCGTGGCGGCCGCCGATGGCGTTCGCCTCCATCACCAGGTCGACCGGCGAGGCGAACTCCTTGCCGTTGATCGTCACCGGACGGCCCTGGTCGAAGCCGATGGTCACGTCCTCGGCGGCGATCTCGACGGAGGGGTCCCAGAACCGCACACCCATGATGGGGTCGACGGTCTCGACACCCGTGTCGAGGTGCTCCAGCGTCTTCGCCTCGTGGGTGGCGCCCCAGATGTTGGCGTCGGTGGAGTAGGCCTTCTCGGTGCTGTCGCGGTAGGGGAGGTCGTGGGCGAGCAGCCACTCCGACATCTCCTTGCGGCCACCGAGTTCGGAGACGAAGTCGGCGTCCAGCCACGGCTTGTAGATGCGCAGGTGCGGGTTGGCGAGCAACCCGTAGCGGTAGAACCGCTCGATGTCGTTGCCCTTGAAGGTCGAGCCGTCGCCCCAGATCTGCACGTCGTCCTCGAGCATGGCCTTGACCAGCAGGGTGCCCGTGACGGCGCGGCCGAGCGGCGTCGTGTTGAAGTAGGCACGCCCCCCCGAGCGGATGTGGAACGCGCCGCAGGTGAGCGCGGCCAGGCCCTCCTCGACCAGCGCGGCGCGGCAGTCGACCAGGCGCGCGATCTCGGCGCCGTACGCCGTCGCACGGCCGGGCACCGACGCGATGTCGGGCTCGTCGTACTGGCCGATGTCGGCGGTGTAGGTGCACGGGACGGCGCCCTTGTCGCGCATCCAGGCGACCGCGACCGAGGTGTCGAGTCCGCCGGAGAAGGCGATGCCGACGCGCTCGCCGGTGGGCAGGGAGGTGAGAACCTTAGACATGGGAAGAGTATGCGCCAGAATGCATTTTCATGCAAAGTGGTTCGGCGGCTCTCTTCACGTCAACACCGTCCGGCGGTCCTTCGGCCCGGTGCCGGGGACCCGGGTGGGGCGCTGGCACCCCGCTCCGCAGGGGACTCCCCGCGCACGCCCGGGCCGCCACCGGGGCGGCGGCCGCCCGCGCACCGGCCGTTCCGGGCCGATCCGGGCCGGGGGCGTGAGCTTCCCGGGCCGCGCGGGCATACGTGCTGTCCAGGGCCCACCGGCCCGACGCACAGGGGAAGGGGACAGGTGATGGCCACCACCAGCGGGGCGGCCCGGGCGGTGCAGGCTCCCGCCGACATCCGGCTGCCGGGGATCCTGCTCGGGATCGGGCTCGGCGGCTTCGTCGACGGCATCCTGCTGCACCAGCTCCTGCAGTGGCACCACATGCTCACCAGCACGAACGACGACCGCATCGGCGTCAGGTACTACGACCCCCGCACGGTCTCGGGGCTCGAGATGAACACCGTGTGGGACGGGGTCTTCCACGCGGTGTGCTGGCTGGCGGTCCTCACCGGTCTGGCCGTCCTCCATTCCCGGGTCACCCACGAGCGCCGGCGCGTCTGGACCTCCCGGGTGCTGTGGGGTTGGGTCCTGGTGGGCTGGGGGCTGTTCAACATCGTCGAAGGCCTGCTCGACCACCAGATCCTCGGCATCCACCACGTCCACGGCGGCCCCCACCGGATCTGGTGGGACATGGGCTTCCTCCTCCTGGGCCTGCTCCTGCTCGCCGGCGGCCGCCTCCTGGGGCGAGGCGGGCGGTCCGTCGACCCCGGCGCCCCCGCGCGGGGCGGGCGTGAGGCCGGGAGCCGCTGATGGGCCACGACGCGCACTCACCCGGGGCCCCGGCCTCCGGCGTCCTGCCGGGCACCGTGCTGCCCGCGTTCGCGCTGCTGCTGCTCGCGGGTTCGTACGTGGCGCTGAGCCGCCGGGCCCGCCGCTGCAACCCCGTCCAGGGGTGGAGCCCCTGGCGAACGGCCTGCTTCCTGGCGGGCGCCGCACTGCTGGCCGTGGCCCTGCTGCCACCCGTCGCCGCGTACGCCCACCACGACTTCCGCGGACACATGGCCCAGCACATGCTCATCGGCATGTACGCGCCACTCGCCCTGGTGCTCGGCGCCCCCGTCACCCTGCTGCTGCGCACCCTGCCCACCGCGCACGGCCGCCGGCTGACACGGGTGCTGCACAGCCGCCCCGCCCGGGTGGCGACGCGTCCCGCCGTCGCCCTGCTCCTGTCCGCCGGCACCCTGGTGGCGCTCTACGTCACCCCCCTGTACAACACGGCCATGGGGCATCCGGCGGGTCACTGGCTGATGAACGCCCACTTCCTGCTGGCCGGCCTCCTGTTCGCCCACGTCATGGCGGGCCCCGATCCGGCACCCTCGCGGCCGGGCGTGCGCGTCCGGCTGGTCTGCCTGGGAGTCGCGATCGCGGTGCACGCCGTGCTCTCGCAGATGATCTACGGGGGCTTCTGGACCGACGTCCACGCACCGGTCGACCAGGTCAGGGGCGGCGCAGAGCTCATGTACTACGGCGGCGACATCGCCGAACTCCTGCTGGCCGCGGCCCTGGTGGCCACCTGGCGCCCCACCCCCCGGGCCCGCCCGCGCGGCAGTGGAGCGGCCCGCCGCGTGCCCGCGTGAGCGCACGCGGGCCGGGGGCCGCCGCCACCCGGCCGCGCCGGACCGGAACGCGCTCGTCGCACGGTAAGAAGGTCATGTGCAGACATTTCTCCCTTTTCCCTCTTTCGTGGACACGGCCCTGGTCCTGGACCCGCGGCGGCTCGGCAAGCAGCGGGTGGAGGCACTCCAGGTGCTGCGCGGTCTGACCGTCCCGGGATACGGCTGGCGCAGACACCCCGCCGTACGCATGTGGACCGGGTACGAGGAGGCGCTCGTGCGGTACGGCCTGGACATCTGCGCGGCGTGGACGGCCGAGGGGCGCTCCGACACCTGCGCGGCCACCCTCACCCGGGACTTCGGCACCTCGCACCCGGGAGTGGGGATCCGGAGTCAGGACGAGCTGGCCGTGGCCGGGGAGCTTCCGCCCTGGCTCGGGGACCCGGACTTCCACCGCAGTCACCGGTCGGCGCTGGTCGGGAAGGACCCGGACTTCTACCGCGACCGCTTTCCCGACGTGCCCGGGGGCATGCCGTACGTCTGGCCCAGGTCGGACCGCGACCCGGAGCCCGGGCCCGGCTGAGCCGGTGCGCCACCGCACACGCCTCCGGCCCCGCCCCGCTCCGCCCACCGCACGCGTGCGAGGGCGGC
>NZ_JBEXWB010000478.1:0-3836 GCF_040629645.1 Streptomyces sp. NPDC005899
GTCGGGGCGAGCGCGGCGGGAAGCGGGCCCGGGGAAGCGGCCCGGCGGGAAGCGGGCCGGGCGGGGAGTGGGCGCGGCCCTACGCTTCGCCCGGCGCCACCAGCCCCGACTCGTACGCGAAGATCACCGCCTGGGCGCGGTCGCGCAGCCCGAGCTTGGCCAGCACCCTGCCGATGTGCGTCTTCACCGTCTGCTCCGCCAGCACCAGCCGCGCCGCGATCTCCTGGTTCGACAGGCCCCGGGCGATCAGCTCCAGCACCTCCGTCTCACGCGGCGTCAGGCCGTTCAGCCGCAGCGCCGGACCGCCGGACGGGGCCGCCGGCCGCTGACGCGCGAAGTCCGCGATGAGCCGCCGCGTCACGGACGGCGCGAGCAACGCGTCCCCCGACGCCACCACCCGCACCGCCGAGATCAGATCCGCCGGCGGGGCGTCCTTCAGGAGGAACCCGGAGGCCCCGGCGCGCAGCGCCTCGTAGACGTAGTCGTCCACGTCGAACGTGGTCAGCATCAGCACCTTCGGCCGGTGGACCACCCCCACCGCCGGGCTCAGCAGCTCGCGGGCGGCGGCCAGGCCGTCCATCTCCGGCATCCGGACGTCCATCAGCACGACGTCCGGATGCACCGTCCTGCTGACCTCGACGCCCCGGCGGCCGTCCGGGGCGTCGTCCACCACGTCGATGTCGCTCTGCGCCGCCAGCAGGGCGGCGAATCCGGCCCGCACCATGGCCTGGTCGTCGACGATGATCACACGGATGGTCACGAGTCCTCCGGATTCACGGATGCCGCGGGCGGCCGGTCCGGCGGCAGGGGGAGCCGCGCCGCCACCCGGAAACCCCCGTCCGGCAGGGGGCCGGTGTCGAGCGTGCCGCCGGTCAACCGTACGCGTTCCCGCATGCCGACCAGCCCGTGCCCCGTCCCCGACACCTCCAGCGGCGCACCCGGCTCCCGCGCCCTGTCGTTGACGACCAGCACAGTCAGGCGACCGTCCCGGGCCGTCACCGACACCCGGGTCCGGGCACCCGGCGCATGCCGTACGACGTTGGCCAGCGCCTCCTGCACGATGCGGTACGCCGACAGGTCCACCGTCTGCGGCACACCACCCCGCTCCACCGCATCCCGCACGTCCGCCGCCAGCGACAACTCCGCCGGGACCCCGGCCCGCACCGTGGCCTCCACCAGCTGCTGCAACCGGTCGAGCCCGGGCTGCGGGGCCAGTTCGCCCCGGCTCCCGTCACTGCGCAGCACCGACAGCAGGCGGCGCATCTCGCCCAGCGACTCCCTGGCCCCCGCGGCGATCGACGCGAACTCCGCCCGCGCCTCGTCGGAGAGCCCGCCGATCCGGTACGGAGCCGAGTCGGCCTGCACGGTGATCACCGACATGTGGTGCGCGACCACGTCGTGGAGCTCACGGGCTATCCGGGCGCGCTCCTCCAGCAGCGTCCGCCGGGCGCGCTCCGCCTCACTGATCGTCTCCTGCTCCACGAGCAGGCGCTGCGCCTCGCTCCGCTCCCGTACCGCGGCCCCGATCACCAGCACCGGCGCGCCGAGGACGAACAGCAGGAGCCCGCCGCCGCCCTCGCGCGAGGGCACGAGGAGGTGCAGCAGCTGCCCGGCCGCTCCGATCACCAGCCACACGCCGATCAGGGTGTGCCTGCGCTCGCGCAGCCCGAGGGCCAGCAGCACGAAGAGGTGGCCGACGATGACCGGCGCGGGCCAGGGCCAGAGGGCCTCCTGCCGATCGGGCTGGACCAGCAGGGCGCCCAGGACGTCGAAGGCGAAGATGATCCACCAGGCCTGGAGCGGCCGGTGGACCAGCATCAGCAGCGGCGCGGCCTGCCCGACGGCCAGCGCCCCGGCGACCCCGCCGGACAGCCCGTACCCGTCGGTCAGCACCACGATCGTGACGGGGAGGAGGACGGCGGTGAGGGCGACGACGACCACGTACGGCAGCAGCCGCAGCCAGCGCCTCGGGGAGTCGGCGAACAGCGGGGTCGGCGGATGGGACGCGTGGGACAACCCGTGGGCGAGCTCGCGCAGATTGCGGCGGGCGGCGCTCAGCAGACCGTCGGCGGGCGGCGGGGGCCCGGCAGGTGAGGTGGCCATGATCGGGTCAGGGTAGGCGGCGCACGCCCCGGCCGGCGTCATACCCGGGGGCCGGCCGCGGAGGCGGAGCCCGTACCGGGGTAGGGGGTGGGACGGGCCCGGGGCCCCTCCGCGGCAACCACCCGCGGCCCGGGCGGTCGCGGGTGGTCCCCGCATCATCCGGGGGGTTCCGGCTCCGCTCGGCTTCCGGGGTCCGGGGCGGTCGCCTACAGCTCGGCGAGGAGCTCGGCCTTCTTGGCGCTGAACTCGGCGTCCGTCACCAGACCGGCCTCGTGCAGATCGCCGAGGTGCCGCATGCGCTCCGCGATGTCCGCCGGGCTCCGCCGCTGCGCCCCGGCGGTGACGGACGCCGTCAGGACCGGTGCCGGCTGGGTCCGGCGGACTGCCTCCAGCACGGCGGCGGCGAACGGCAGCGACTCGTGCACCGGGCCGTAACCCAGGCCGAACACCACGGCGGCCGGGTCCTGGTCCGCCTGGGCGGGCCGAGGAGCCGAGGGGCCCGCCCCCGGCACGCCGCCCTCGGGCCCGTCCGGACCCTGTTCCGCCGCGGAGCCGCGCGGCAGGAGCCGGAGGTAGCCCTCGAACGCCTCCGGTGAGCGCCATTCGACGCCGCCGAGCTCCGCCACCGGGAACGTCTGGTCGCCCGCCTTCCACTTGGCACTGGACGCACCCGTCCGGGACCACCGGAAGGAGACCCGGGCACCGTCGAAGACGGCCCGTCCGTCGTACGCCTTGAACCGCAGCGGCGTGTCGGGCGCCGTGACCAGGAACCGCTCGGCGGGCAGGGCGGAGTCCGGCTCCAGAAGGGCCCGCAGCTCCTCCGCGTAGTACTCGGCGAGCGTCTCGTGCTCCGCGGGCAGCACCAGGCGGTAGGGGTCGCAGCCCTCCTTCAGCTGCCCCGCCGCGGCCTCCAGCAGCGGATCGGCGCCCGGTCTGGGCACCGCGTGCAGGACCACCGTGCCCCGCTTGCCCGGGGTCAGCGTCACCGACGAAAACGCCGCGTACGGTATGCGGCGTTCACGCAGACTCTGGAAGAGCCTCGGAGCGCGGATCCCCCGTTCGAAGCGGATGAGCACGGAGTCGGTGTCGAACTCCCAGGTGGCTTGAATACCGGCCAGCACATCACCCATGCGCCTCATCGTATGCGGCACGGGCCCGCGCGTCCCCCCTCGGTCGCCGCCAATCCCAGCACGACCGTGCGGCGTTCTCTACGCGCGTCGGCCTGTCCCTACGCGCGCCCCAGGGCGGGCTCGCCCCGGATCTCGCGGTGGCACGCGCGGTCGGCACCGGCGCAGCTGACCGTGTCGTACGCCCCCACGCCGATGGCGGCGAAGTTGCTGAGGCTCTGCGTCCCCGGCTCGAAATAGCCGCTGTGGCCGATCGCCCCGTTCGCCGACACGATGCGCGCGCCGAAGCCCGGCTCGACGGGATCGGCGCCGTGGCCGAGCCCTGCGACCTCCATGTTCGGCACGTCCCGGATCCAGTCGTCGCCGTCCCGCATCGCCCACACCCGGGCCCGGGTGTGCAGGGCGCCCACGGTGTCCGCCCGCATCCCGGGGCTCCCCGCGACGGCGATGTCGGACACCCGGGACGGCAGGTGGCGTGCGGCGAGACCGCACAGCACGGAGCCGTAGCTGTGGCAGAACAGCGAGACGGCCGAGGTGCCCGGCAGCGCGCCCACGAGCGCGTTGAGCCGCCCCGCCCCCATCGCCGCCAGTCTGCCCAGCGCGGCG
>NZ_JBEXWB010000479.1:0-3833 GCF_040629645.1 Streptomyces sp. NPDC005899
CGCCCGCCGGCGCGCCGGACGGGGCCTTCACGGCGGCCTCCCGCCCGCCGGGCGCCACCGCCGATCACGAAGACGGGCCCGCTCCCGGATCCGAGGAGGGGGACAACGGCCCCGGAGGCCACCCTCCGAGGTGACCGAAGTCCTTTCACGACATGACGATCGGCCCCGGCCGGCCGCTCTCCGGACGTGGCAGGCTCGATGTCGGCAAGACCCGAGCGGTGTGACGGGAGTCACTCAATTCGTTTTGCCAGGGGGGTACTTTACGCACTTCCTACAACTGGCGAATTTAATATGTGCAATTGCACTCCTCGCCGGGCACATCCCGGACCGATTCACCCGAGCCCGCCCACCACGTCCGGGTCCCGGACGAACAGCCCGAACGGGCACACCACCACCCCGGGGCAAGAGGCCCGGGAAACCGACCCGTCGGCCTGTTGTGCGCCTGCGGCCGGGCCGTCGGAGGCCGCGACGGGCTGCCGCCCCGAAGGGGACGCGCGGCCCCTTCGCGGTCCCGTACGGCCGCCGGCAGGTGCCCGGCAGGTGCCCGGCACAGAACCTCGGCGCACACAAAAAAGATCGCGCTGGACCCGGCGGAGTCCAGCGCGATCGAACGACGCATCCTGCATGTCACAGGCATATGACGCCCGTTGGGGCAGGCGTCCGTCGTGTGGAGCTATGAGTGGCCACCGGGGGTTGGGGGACCCGTCGGTAGCCCTTTGTGCTGCGGCGACAGGGGTGTGTCAGGCCTCGCTGCGCTGCTGCGGAATACCCGCAAGCAGTGCGCGGACCTCTGCCTCGCGGTACCGGCGATGTCCACCGAGCGTGCGGATGGACGTGAGCTTGCCAGCCTTGGCCCAACGGGTGACCGTCTTCGGGTCCACGCGGAACATCGTGGCGACCTCAGCCGGGGTCAGCAGCGGCTCGGCATCAGGGGTGCGAGCGGTCATGAGCGGCCTCCTCGGGAGAACCGAACCATCTCGGTTCTTTCCTCTAAATTCTGCACCTTGACCCGCGTTGCCCGAAATGGCGGACGCGGGCCGAGTCGGTTATAGGACGAACGGCTTGTCCTCGGCACTACAACTACACCATCCGTCCGGCCACGTCGGCCAAACCGATGGAATTGCCCTCCCAGGTGTTCATCAGCGACGGAAGCCGATGGACCATGCCATAGCGGACAGTCACGCCCTAGTAACGATCAGTCACAGAGCGATCAGGAGTCGTCAGAAGTCGTCAGACCCCCCATAGCGTGCAATGCTGAGCATTCCACCCAAAGTTGGGCGGACAGAGTCTCCCCAGGACCCCTTGTCCTATTTTGGCATGAGGAGTAGGGAAGGGCGCAAGAGCCCCGTTAGTGCTATCCATCACGCTTGAGGCAAAGGCCCGGTTCGGGACGTAGGTCCCGCCGCGTGGTGGAGCGCTCTTCCGCCTCACCTGTCACACGCATCACACGGGGCGTCCGGTTCACTTCCCGTCAGTTCTTCTCGGACATCCGCCTCCACCTCCGCCCGCCGCCTCGGCCCCTCCGGAGCGCCTCCCGGAGGACTCCCCCGGCGTCCGCGGACTCCTGGGACCCCGCGGCGTCCTTGATGCCGGACACCGCACAGGATGTCTCTTCCCTCCTGAACGCCTGTCTATGCGGCGGTTACTGGCGCTTGACGAGGCTTTACCCCTAGTTGGCCGACTGCCGGTCCCGTACCGCCCGCCACCGCTCGGCGAGACGCCCGTACGCGACGCCCGCCGCGTCGGTGTCCCCGGCCCGCAGGGCCGCGATGCCCTCGGCCACGTCGGCGGCCGACCGGTCCGCCGCCAGGTGCTCCGCCGGCAGCGCGTGGACCAGGCCGCCGTAGTCCAGTTCGACGAGTGCCCGGGGGTGGAACTCCTCCAGCCAGCGCCCCACGTCCACCAGCCCCTCCGCGAGGGGACCCGCGTCGACCGCCTCCCGCAGGGTCCGCAGGGCCCGCGCCAGCCGACGGCGCGCCTGCACCATCGGCGTCCGGTAGCGCAGCACCGGCCGGACACCGTCCGTACCGCCCGCCACGTACTCCCGCTCCGCGTCGTCGAAGAGGACGAACCAGCGCACCGGGACGTGCCACACGGTCGTCCGGATCCAGGGACGGGCGTCCGGGTTCCGCTCCGCCCAGCGCTCGTAGTCCGCGACCGCCTGCCCCCGCACGACCGGCGGCAGCACCGCGTCCAGCACCGTGGCCGGAAACAGACCCCCCAGTTCGTCCAGAGCCATCCAGCCCCGCATGCGGGTCCGCCACGGACAGACGCACACGGCCCCGTCCGCTTCCGCCACGAACGCGTCACCGCTCTCGTGCACGGGCACCCCCACCGGCGGAGTGGGCACCAGGTCGGCCAGGGAGCGCCGGAGTTCGTCCTGCGCGGTGGGGAGCTCAGCCCGCCGGGCGTAGCGCTCCCAATGGCTGCGTTCGGGCTCGGGGAAGGCGGCGAGCGGCTCGTACACCCGCAGGTAGGACGCGTATGGGACAAGCACTGAAGACACCACCGGCATGCGGCGAATCGTGTCACGCCCGTACTCCGCCAGGGGGTGATCCCGAGCACTGAAACAGATCTACGGGCCCGTAGGACTTACAGTCTTGCCCAGCCGGACCGGCCGCGCGGGCCGGTCCGGGGCCCTCCCCACCTTCAGGAGGGTCTTCCGCCGCTTCGTACTTGGGAGTCACCACAGTGACCGATGTGACCGGCGTGCCCGTCGATGTGCTGCGTACCCTGTTCCACTCGGATCAGGGAGGTCACGAGCAGGTCGTGATCTGCCAGGACCGTGCCAGCGGCCTCAAGGCCGTCATCGCCCTCCACTCCACCGCCCTGGGCCCCGCCCTCGGCGGCACCCGCTTCTACCCGTACGCCTCCGAGGCGGAGGCCGTCGCCGACGCGCTGAACCTCTCGCGCGGGATGTCGTACAAGAACGCCCTGGCCGGGCTCGACCACGGCGGCGGCAAGGCCGTCATCATCGGCGACCCCGACCTCGTCAAGACGGACGAACTGCTGCTCGCCTACGGCCGGTTCGTGGCCTCGCTGGGCGGACGCTACGTGACCGCCTGCGACGTCGGCACGTACGTCGCCGACATGGACGTCGTCGCCCGCGAGTGCCGCTGGACCACCGGCCGCTCACCCGAGAACGGCGGGGCCGGCGACTCCTCCGTGCTGACCGCCTTCGGCGTCTTCCAGGGGATGCGGGCCTCCGCCCAGCACCTGTGGGGCGACCCGACGCTGCGGGGCCGCAAGGTCGGTGTCGCGGGGGTCGGCAAGGTGGGCCGCCACCTGGTCCAGCACCTGCTGAGCGACGGGGCCGAGGTCATCGTGACGGACGTCCGCGAGGAGTCCGTGCGCCGGATCACCGACCTCCACCCCGAGGTCGGCGTCGCCGCCGACACGGACGCGTTGATCCGCACGGAGGGCCTCGACATCTACGCCCCGTGCGCCCTCGGTGGCGCCCTCGACGACACGACGGTGCCGGTGCTCACCGCGAAGGTGGTGTGCGGCGCCGCCAACAACCAGCTCGCGCACCCGGGCGTCGAGAAGGACCTTGCCGACCGTTCGGTTCTGTACGCACCGGACTACGTGGTGAACGCCGGTGGCGTGATCCAGGTCGCCGACGAGCTCCGCGGATTCGACTTCGACCGGTGCAAGGCGAAGGCCGCGAAGATCTTCGACACCACGCTGGCCATATTCGCACGTGCGAAGGCCGACGGCATTCCGCCGGCCGCCGCCGCCGACCGGCTCGCCGAACAGCGGATGTCCGAGGCCCGCCGGCGCTGAGGCGTCACGCCACCCGGCACCGGGTGCCCGCACCGCCGGGCCGCCGGCCG
>NZ_JBEXWB010000480.1:0-3806 GCF_040629645.1 Streptomyces sp. NPDC005899
GACCGCGCTCCTCGTCGACGACGCGCTGCTGCTCGACCTCACCCCGGGTGCCGTCTTCGCCGCCGCCCGGGCGGGTCGTTCGCTCACGGGCGTACGGCAGGTGCTGCTCACCCACCCCCACGACGGCCCCGCGGTGGAACTGCCCGCGTCGCTCCCGGCCGCGGGGAGGGTCCCCGACGGGCAGGAGCTGACGCTGATCAGCGGTCACCGGGTCCGGGCCATGGCGATGGACGCGCCGGGCACCGGGTACGAGGTGACGTCGCCGGAGGGCGAGCGGCTGCTCTACCTGCCGCCGGGGGCCTCCCCGGCGGGCCTGGCCGACCGGGTACCGGAGCCGTACGACACGGTCGTCTGCGATGTGATCGGGCGGCCGGACGCCGTCGCCCGCCTGCGCGCGGTGGCGGCGGTGGGAGCGGGCACCGAGGTGATCGCCGTGCACCTGGACCACGACGCGCCGCCGGGTGACGAGCTGGACCGCCGGCTCGCGGCGGGCGGCGCGCGGGCCGTGCCCGACGGCACGACCCTGCTGGTCGGCGAGTACCGCGCCGGGCCGGTCGTGCCCCGCCGCACGCTCGTGACCGGCGGTGCCCGCTCGGGGAAGTCCCTGGAGGCCGAGCGGCGCCTGGAGACCTTCCCCGAGGTGGTGTACGTGGCCACGGGTGGCCGGCGGGACGGCGACAGGGAGTGGGCGGACCGGATCGGCGTCCACCGGGAGCGCAGACCGGCCGCGTGGCGCACCGAGGAGACGTGCGAGCTGACCGGGCTGCTGGAGTCGGACGGCCCCCCGCTGCTCATCGACTGCCTGTCGCTGTGGCTGACGGACGCCATGGACCGGGTGGACGCCTGGGACAGCGCCCTGTGGGCCGACGGCGGGGAGGAGGCGCTGCGCGCCCGGGTCGCCGAGCTGGTGCGCGCGGTGCGCGGGACGCGCCGCACGGTCGTCGCCGTGACCAACGAGGCCGGCTCCGGTGTCGTTCCCGCCACGCCCTCCGGACGCCGCTTCCGGGACGAACTGGGCCGCCTGAACGCCGCGTTCGCCGCCGAGTGCGAGCACGTCCTCCTCGTGGTCGCCGGGCGGGCACTGGTGCTGCGGGGCTGAGCCCCGCGCGCTCGGGTCAGCCCGGGGGTGCGGCGGGGCGGACGGGTACTGTTCCGCGCAGGGCCCGGCGCAGGGCCCCGCCCACCATGCGACGACCCGCGAGGCAGACCCCCGTGAATCTGGACGACTTCTCCGACCTGATCGAGCGACCCGACGGGGGCGTGCGGCGTGACGCCGAGGAACGCCGGGAGCGGCTGACCGTCGCGCCCGGCGCGCTGGGCCGGCTGGACGAGCTCGGCGCGTGGCTGTCCGCCGCGCAGCAGTCGGTGCCCGTCAGGCCCGTCGACCGGCCGCGGGTGGTCCTGTTCGCCGGTGACCACGGAGTGGCGGAGCTGGGCGTGTCCGGCCGGGCGGCCGGCAGCGCGCACACCCTCGTGCGGGCCGCCCTGGACGGCGCCAGCCCGGTGGCCGTGCTGGCCCGCCGCTTCTCCGTCCCCGTGCGGATCGTCGACGCCGGGCTGGACTGCGATCCGGAGCTGCTGCCCGAGGCGGTCGTGCGGCACCGGGTGCGGCGCGGCAGCGGCCGCATCGACGTCGAGGACGCGCTGACCGCCCGGGAGGCCGAGCAGGCCGTGCGGCTGGGGATGCGCATCGCCGACGAGGAGGCCGACTCGGGCACCGATCTCGTGGTGCTGGGCGATCTGAGCGTCGGCGGCACGACGGCGGCCTCCACCCTGATCGCGGCCCTGTGCGGCACGGACGCCTCGGTCGTGACGGGACGCGGCGGTGCGGGCATCGACGACCTCGCGTGGATGCGCAAGTGCGCGGCGGTCCGGGACGCGCTGCGGCGGGCCCGGCCGGTGCTCGGCGACCAGCTGGAGCTGCTGGCCGCGGTGGGCGGGGCGGATCTGGCGGCGATGACCGGTTTCCTGTTGCAGAGCGCGGTGCGCCGGATGCCCGTGGTGCTGGACGGTGTGGTCTCGGCGGCCTGTGCGCTGGTGGCCCAGCGGGCGGCCTTCCGGGCGCCGGACTGGTGGCTGGCGGGCCAGGTGAGCGGCGAGCCGGCCCAGGCGAAGGCGCTGGACCGGATGGCGCTGACCCCGCTGCTGGACCAGGGGGTGACCGTCGGCGAGGGCAGCGGGGCGCTGCTGGCGCTGCCGCTCGTCCAGGCCGCGGCGGCGCTGGCCGCGGAGCTTCCGGAGCGTACGGCCGCCGAGGAGCCTTCGGAGGAGGAGGCGCCGGAGGAGGAGACTCCGGAGGTGGAGCCTTCACCGGACGGGAAGACTCAGGGGGAGCCCTCCGGTGGGGCCGGACCCGGCCGGAGCGCCCTCTGAGCTCAGCGTCCGGGGCCGGGGCCGGGGCCGGGCAGCGGTGTCCGGTCCGGGGCGCCGCCGATCAGGTCCTGGAACCTCCTGCGCGGCCCCGCCCAGCGCACGTCGTGGTGGTAGGCGCGCAGGACCGCCCTGGAGCGGGCCCGGTGGCGGCGCCTGTAGAACCGCTTCGCCCACGGGGAGACCGGCCGGGCCAGCCGGAGGGCACCGATCAGGGCGATGAGCGGGACGAGCGTGCCGACCACCGCCATGCGCGTCTTGCCCTTGAACAGGGCGATCAGGACGAAGCCGAAGTTGACGCAGTACGTCAGGACGACGCCCAGCCTGCCCTGTTCCTCGTCGCCGCTCAGTTCGTCGACGCCCAGCGGTGAGAAGCCGGCGAGGACGAGGACGACCAGCGAGGCGGTGAGGACGACGACCTCGACGCTCTGGCGGCCCTCCTCGGTCCAGTACACGTCGTCGAGGTGCAGGATGAGGGCGAACTCGTCGAGGACGAGGCCGGCGCCCACGCCGAAGACGACGGCGCAGATCCCGGCGGTGACGCCCTCGCGGCCGCTCGCCACCGCACCGAAACCGCCGACCACCGAGAGGACGACACCCGGCACCACGTGGTGGACGTGCACACCACCGGGTGTGATGTTGCGGAAGGGGCCTTTGCCGGCTCGGATCATGCGGGTGATGACACGGGTGATCGCGAAGGTCAGCACGAAGGCGCTCAGGGCGAGCAGCAACGGCAGCTTGCCCGGCTCGACGATGTTCTGGTGCAGCCAGTGACCCATGCCACCCACTCCGGACGTCCGTTATGCGGCTTTTTTGACGATGCGCACAATCTAGCGCCGGGCGGCACCGGCTAGCCTCCCGGCGGTGATCTCCTTGAACAGCCACGGTCCGCGTTTCGCCTTCGGCACCCTCACCGTGCTCCCCGTCCGGGTCGCCCGCTGGGACCGCGACGCCGCCCGCGCCGGCATGCTCTGCGCCCCGCTCGCCGGGCTCGTCGTCGGGGTGCTCGCGGCCGCTTCCGGAGCCGTGCTCCTGCTCTCCGGATCGGGCCCACTGCTGGCGGCGGTCGCCTCGGCCGCTCTCCCCGCCGCCCTCACGCGCGGCCTGCATCTGGACGGGCTGGCGGACACCGCGGACGGCCTCGGCAGCGCCAGGCCCGCCGAGGGGGCGCTGCGGGTCATGAAACAGCCGGACATCGGCCCGTTCGGAGTGGTCACGCTGCTGTTCGTCCTGCTGGCCCAGGTCGCGGCCCTCTGCGAGCTGTACGGCCGGGGCTGGGCGCACGGGGCACTGGGCGCGGTGGCCGCCGCGACGGTGGCCCGGGCCGCGCTCACCCTGGCCGCCCGCCGCGGCGTGCCGCCCGCCAGGCCGGAGGGGCTGGGCGCCGCGGTGGCCGGCACGGTGCCGCCGGGGGCGGCGGCCGCCGTCGCGACTGC
>NZ_JBEXWB010000481.1:0-3793 GCF_040629645.1 Streptomyces sp. NPDC005899
CCCGCCGGCACCGCCGGCGGGACGTCCTGGTGGAAGGTGCGGGATCAGCTCGTGCTCTCGCCGGCCGCCACCGGCGTGCGGTGGATCAGCGCGCGTTCCGTCCTCCGCTGCTCGATCGACTTGACGATCTCACCGCTGCGGATGGCGAGGTTGGAGAGCAGGGACGAGGTCAGCCCGTGGGTGTGTTCGGTCCCGCCCTGGAGGTACACGTCGAACGGGAGGGCGCCGGTGGTGGCGATCCGGTAGTTGCGCTCGACCCGGTGCAGGCCGTTCTGGTTGCGCAGGAAGTGCTGGTCGAGGTCGCCGAGCAGCCTGCTCGGCTCCATGGAGTCGTAGCCGGTGGCGAAGACGAGCGCGTCCGTCTCCAGCTCCCGCGACTCGCCCTCGACGAGGGATCTGAGGGTCACCCTGGTCTCCGTGCCCGCACGCCGGACGGCGGCCACCCGTGTCAGGTTCAGGAACTGCAGGCGCTTGTGGCCGCTCACGTCCTCCTGGTAGGAGCGCTTGTGCAGGTCCCTGATCAGTTCGTCGTCGACCACCGAGTAGTTGGTGTTCCTGTGGTACCGCCAGAACGCCTCTCGGGTCAGCTCGGTGCCGAAGTAGTAGTCGTCGACCGCGCTCGGGTCGAAGACCTGGTTGGCGAAGGGGGTGTCGTCCGCCACGGAGTACCCGTAGGACGGGATGACCGCCGTCACCTGTGCGTGCGGCAGCATGTCGTGGAAGAAGCGTGTTATCTCCGCCGCGCTCTGTCCGGCGCCCACCACCGCGACGTTCTTGAGGTCGTCGCCGTTCAGCCCCCGGAAGCGCTCCAGCAGATCCGAGCTGTGCCACACCCGTTCGTCCCGCTGGATTCCCTCGGGCATGCGGGGGACGAGTCCCGTCGAGATCACCAGGTTGCGGGCGTTGACGATCCGCGTGCCCGACCCGCCCGTGTCCCTGACTTCGACCTGCACGTGGTCCGGCCTTCCGGGGCCGGAGTTCTCCGGAAGCCGGAGACCGGTGACCTCGGAGCCGTACGAGACCTGGTGGCTGAAGTTCGACTCGACCCACTCCAGGTACTGGTGGAATTCCTGGCGGGTCGGGAAGAAATCCTGGTTGTTGACGAACTGGGTGAGCCGGCCGACCGAGTGCAGATACGACACGAAGCTGTGCCGCGACAGCGGATTCCTGAAAGTGACGAGGTCCTTCAGGAAGGAGATCTGCATGGTCGTGTGGGGCAGCAGCATGTTGCGGTGCCAGCCGAAGGACGGCTGACGTTCGAAGAACGCGGCTGTCAGGGGCTGCCCCGGGATGCCGCCTCGGTGTTCTTCCAGGGCGACGGCGAGAGACAGATTCGACGGTCCGAATCCGACGCCGACCAGGTCGTAGGTCTCGATCTCAGAAGTACCCATGGAAAATTCTCCCGTTGGCGTGGCTGTGACAGGGCTGCCGCGGAATCTTTTACGAGTTAATTACCGTAATCGAAGAGGACGCAGGCCGGGAATACCGGTGCTCCGTAACGCGACTGCGGGTCTCGAACAAACTCGCCATTTGCCCGGGAGGCGTGCGCTGTTATTTCTCCGGAACTCACCGGGGCGCCAACTTAGTGCGCCTCGGATTCCTCTTCAAGGGCCTGTGGCGTTCCCGGGTGCGGCACTGTCCTGTCGACGGGACAGGGTGCGATCACGGGGAGTTCCACGGTACCGCCGGGCGGGCCCCGGGCCCGCCTCCGTGCGGGCGGCGCCCGGCCCGGGTCCGGGAGTGCCTCGGCCCCCGGGTGCACTCTTCGTCCCCCGGCGTACGGGCCGAGGCGGACGCCGGCGTCCGGGCCGAGGCCGGGCGCCGGGGCCCGGGCGGCCGCCGTGCGCGACCGGCCGGTCGTGCCGAGCCGGCGTGACCGTGTCGGCGCGCCGGGTCGTTCGGTGCCACCGCAGCCCGTGCGCCGGGTCGTTCGGCGGCACCGCAGCCCGTGCGCGGCGCGCCGGTACCTCCGGTCGGCACGGGGGCGCGAGCGTGCTGTCCTGCTCGCGCCTGGAGTTGCGACGGACGGGACCGGGGCGTCGTACGCTCGGACGGTGAGGCGCCCGGCGTCACGGCACCCGGTGCCACGTGGTGGCCGAAAAGCGTCCTTCACGGGTACGAGAGCCGCGCCGTCCTCCCGGTCCGGCCGGCCGGCGGGCCTGTCACGGAGCGGATTCGGAGGGTGATCGGCGGATCACTATGTCGCCGATGACCGTGCGGGCGTGTACGTGGACATGCTCCTCGGACATCGTCCGGTCCTCCAGGAGTGAAAGGGACCTGTACACCTTGCCCGCTCCGCAGTCCAGGTCCAGCTGGGCGGTCGTGCCGTCGGCGATGCCGATGTCGATCTCCCCGAAGGTGGTTCCGGCCGAGACCGATCCCCGGACCACCTCCTCCAGGCGGATGTCGCCCTGGGTCGTCCGGACCTCGACACCCGCGTGGGCGGAACCGATGCGGATGTCACCCACGTCGGCGTGGGCGCGGGCGATTCCGGTAACGTTGCCTATCTCGATGGAGCCGTCCCCGGTCGTCCGGAGGGTCGCACGGCCGTCGATCCGGCGGATCCGCACGTCGCCGCTCTCGGCCGTCGCCTCGACGCCCCCGGTCACGTGGTCGACGTCGATCTCACCGAGGGCGGAGTTCAGGCGTACCGTGCCCGTGCGGTCGAGCCGGATGTGGCCGAGCCCGGTCGCGAGACGGCACTCGCCCAGTGTTCCCTTGGAGCGGAAGTCCGTGGCGACCGCGTCACCGTGAATGCTGGACCCGGTGGGCAGTTCGACGACCAGGCTGACCGCGCCGGCCGCGCCGGAAGCCTCGCGCGGCTCCGGCACGCTCACCAGCAGCCGGCCGCCGGCGTAGTCGACACGGGCGCTCTCGGCCGTGCGGACGTCGGCCGGGTCGGCGGGGTCTCGTGGGTACAGGTCGACCGTGGTCGCCCCCCGGTCCGTCGTGATGAAGAGGGCCTGACCGAATGTCAGCTTGAGGGCCGCCCGGATCGGCCCGGGGGTGTCGAACGTCAACATGACCAGGCCCTCCCCGAGGCGCCACCGCGACCGTGCGACGACCGCGGCGGTGGGGCGGCCCGGTGCGGGCGTGATGTACGACCGGATCGGGCGGCCGCGGGGGCACGGCTGTGCCGCCGGGCACCGGAGCCGTCGTCGCGGGCGGGGCCGGGCGGAGCGGCCTCCGCGACCCAGGGGGGCCGTCGTGCGCCTGCCCTTCCCTCGCTGCCCGGGAACCGTGCCCGGTCGTGCAGTAGATCCCTGCCGAGCCTCACCACGTCCGACACCTCGCCGTTCGCTGTGGCGCCGCGTCGGATCGCGCGATGCCTGCCGTCTGTATGCCGTGCCGTGCGGTTCGGACCGGCGATGCCGCCGCGGCGTGGGGCCGCGCATCGGACGCGTGGAGGGAGGCCCTGGGCCCTGCGGCCCGCCTGTGACGCCATATGGCGCCATGCTAGCGGGGTGACAGGTATCCGAGGAGTAGATGTTCGGACACGGTGGGTGAAGCGCTTTTTGGCGTGAGCACGGCGTTCTCCGCCCTCGATCAGGGGTTCCCGAGAGGGGTGTCTGTCGGTCCGGAGGAAACGCGTGCGGGCGCACGGACGGAGGGCGGAAGTGTCGCGGCATATCTGTGCGCCATGTTGGCGTCACGTGGCCCGAGCGGGAGTGGTGAGGCCGTCCGTCGCGTGCCGCGACCGTCCGCCGAGCAGCATGGGGGACGGGGCGTCTCGGGCCCGCGTGCGACGCGGCCGCCGCTCCGGGCCGGGAAGCGACCGAGGGGCGCCCGGGAA
>NZ_JBEXWB010000482.1:0-3769 GCF_040629645.1 Streptomyces sp. NPDC005899
GGTGCCGGCGGGTCAGTGCGCCCGGCGCAGCTCCCCGACGACGCGTTGCAGATCGGCCGGCGCGGCCGCGAGACGGACCGGCTCGCCCGCGTCGTCGATCTCGGCGATGTGCCAGCCTCGGGGGACGCCGTCGCCGTCGCCGCCCCGGGCACGCCGTACCGCCGTGACGGTGAGCCGTTCCACCGGTATCCGTCGCGCCGCGAACAGGCCCGGGCCCCCGTGCGGGACGACCGCGGGCGGGCCGCCTCCCAGGACGATGTGGGTGCCGAAGCCGTCCGGGTTGTAGACGGTGTGATCGAGGAACCGCGCGACGACGAACTCCTCGCCGCGCACCACCTGTTGCCCCCCTCCGGTGTCTCCCGGCGCCCGGACCCGGGTGGCGCGCCAGGCCCACGCGAGGAGGGCCAGGGTGACCGCCGAACCGGAGACCGCCCACGTGCGGGCCGCGGGCGAGGCGAACGGACCGGTCGGGTGCAGGTAGCAGAGCGGCAGCAGCCACAGCGCCGTACCGGCCAGCGCCGCCGCGAACGGCAGGGCCGAGGGGAGTACCTCGTCGGGGGGCAGCCGCCGCCCGCGCCGGTGCACGAGCAGCCTGGCGCCGGGGTAGCCCGCGCCGAGGAGGCATCCGGCCGCGATGACGGCCGCCTCTCCGGCCCCCGTGAAGTGTTCGCGCCACACGTGGTGCTCTCCCGCGACCTCTCGCACCTCGTGGCGCCAGACGGTCAGTTCGACGCGGTCACCGGCCGAGAACCCGCGGGCTCCCTCCTTCGAGACGGCCAGACGCTCCAGCGGCCGGCCGGCGGTGAAGTACAGCCAACCGCTCCCCTTCCCCCTGCCGGCCTCGGCCCGGGCGATCACGGCCGGCCACGTGCTCACGCAGGCGCCGCGCTCGGCAGGGGGCGTGTGCGCGGCGCACGGCGCGGCCGACGACCACGCCGCCTCCTTCTCGCCGGCCACGGGCACGAACCACGCGGCCAGGCCCGCCCCCGCGAGCAGCAGCGCGCACAGCACCAGTGGGACGGCCGGGCCGCGCCCGGCGGAGCGGTACGAGAGGACGGGGACGCGACCCGGGGCCCGCGTGCCGTGACGGTGGTGCAGGGCGCGGAGCGCGTCCAGTGTCGCGTCGAAGGCGGCGCGGTCCCGCGGGGAGCCGCTCACCGGCAGGGGCAGCCGTCGCCTGCGCCCGTCCCGCAGCAGCACGACGACGCGGTGGAACTCCTGATGGCGCCCGTACTGCACCTGGACAGCCAGGTCGGCGACGTCCCGCCAGGGTGTGGTCCGGCGGCGCAGCAGCGTCCTGGTGCGCAGGACGTCCGCGTCGGCGCGCACCCGGGCGGTGGCCGCGTACAGGCACACGAGCCCGAGCAGCGCGAGCAGAGCGCCCCCGAAGACCCACCCGTCCACGGGGCTGCCCCGGTACGCCGTGCGCACCCCGGCCAGTAGCGCGCCGGCCGCGCCGAGCGTGACGAAACACCACAGGGCGCGGTTCCGGGCCGGCCCGCAGCTCACTTCCGGGACATCGGTCATGCGGGGCATGGTGCCACCGGCCCCACCGCCCGCACCTGTGCGGAGTGCGGCAGCGTCCGGCCACCCGGCGTTGCCGGGTCACCACCACCGAGGGTGGTTCGTGGCCGGTTGTCAGGCGGCGCCGCCCGCCGCCTTCCGGCGCACCGGGGCCGACCGGCGCTTGCGGCTCCACAGCGCCTTCTGGACCAGCAGGGTCAGTGTCCCGGCCAGGACGATGCCGCCCAGGTTGGCCAGCAGCTGCGCCGACGACCCCCACGTCTGGGCCAGGTCCTGGTAGCTGAAGGCGACGGCGGCGTTGGCCGCGGCGGGCACCGTCGTCACCGAGATGGCCACGCCGATCAGCGCCCCCGACTTCGCCGAGGTCAGCGACAGCGTCCCCGCGATGCCCGCCAGCAGCGCCACCACGAACGACATCCAGTCCGGATGCCAGATGAACCCCGTGTTGGGGCGGTCCGCCGTCACCATGCCCGCGTCGAACAGCCCGAACGCGTCCATCAGCCAGGCGAACCCGGCCGTCAGCACCATCGCCACCGCGAAACCGCCGATGAGCGCCCACAGCGACCGTCCGACCAGGCGCGGGGCGCGTTGCACCAGTGCCGTGGAGATCCCGGCCAGCGGGCCGAACTCCGGCCCCACCGCCATCGCGCCGACGATCAGGATGGCGTTGTCGAGCATCACACCGCAGGCGGCGAGCATCGTCGCGACGGCGAGGAAGGCGACGTAGGTGGCGCTGAACGTCGACTCCTCGTGGGTCACCTCGCTCAGTTCCTCCCACAGCACCGCGTCCGCACCCTCGCCGGGCGCCTCCCGCTCCGCCTCGTCGGCGTGCGAGGAGAGCGTGAGATCCAGGTTCTCCACGGTGATCGAACCCGCCTTGTCGATCCCCAGATCCCGGAGCGCGCCGATCACTTCGTCGCCCGCCTCCCGCGCGACGTCGCACAGGACCATGTCCCCCGAGGGGTCGCGGGCGACGCCGGGCAGCACGGCGAGGTGGGTGGTGCCGACGCTGTTCTCGAGGAGATCGACGACCTCGTCGGTACGGTCGGCGGGCACGATGAGGCGCAGGTGCAGCACAGCGGGGACTCCCGGGGATCAGAGTTTGCGCAACGACAGGCGCTGGACCTTGTGGTCCGCCCCCTTGCGGAGCACCAGGGTGGCACGGCCCCGTGTCGGCGCCACGTTCTCCAGCAGGTTGGGCTTGTTGATGGTCCGCCACATGGTGCGCGCGTAGTCCAGCGCCTCCTCCTCGGACACCTGGGTGTACTTGCGGAAGTAGGAGGACGGGTCCTGGAACGCCGTCTCGCGCAGCCGCCGGAAGCGGTGCAGGTACCAGGTCTCGATGTCCTCGGGACGCGCGTCCACGTACACGCTGAAGTCGAAGTAGTCCGCGAGCCCGACCCTGGTCCGGCCGTCCTTGCCGGGCAGCGCGGGCTGGAGCACGTTCAGCCCCTCCACGATCAGGATGTCGGGCCGGCGCACGGTGAGCCGCTCGCCGGGCACGATGTCGTAGATCAGGTGCGAGTAGACGGGGGCCGTGACCTCGTCCCTGCCGGCCTTGATGTCGGCGACGAACCGGGTCAGCGCCCGCCGGTCGTACGACTCCGGGAACCCCTTGCGCGACATCAGGCCCCGACGCCGGAGCTCCTTCATCGGCAGCAGGAACCCGTCGGTCGTCACCAGCTCCACCCGGGGGTGCTCGGGCCAGCGCGCCAGCAGCGCCTGGAGGATGCGGGCGCTGGTGGACTTGCCGACGGCGACACTCCCCGCGACCCCTATGACGAACGGGGTGCCGCGCTGCTCGCCGTGCCCGTTCCCGGCGTCCCCGAGGAAGGTGTTCAGCGCGCCGCGCAGGCCGGAGGTCGCCTGGACGTACAGGTTGAGCAGCCGGGACAGCGGCAGGTAGACGTCCCGCACCTCGTCGAGGTCGATGACGTCCCCGAGACCTCTCAGCCGCTCGACCTCATCGGCGGTCAGCGGCAGCGGGGTCTTGTCGCGCAGGGCGCTCCACTCGGCCCGGGACAGGTCGACGTAGGGCGTCGGCGCGTGTTCGGTGCGCCGGGGGGTCCGTGCGGGCGAAGTGATCACGTACTCATTGTCGCGGGAGTCGGTGCGGAGCGGGGGGTGGGCTCGGTCACGTGGGGGAGGGCCACCCGCCGGGCCGTCCGCCGCGCCCACCGACCGCTCCCCGTGCTCCCGTGGCCGCACGCGGCCGGGAGTCGCGGCGGGGGCCGGGCGGTGCCGG
>NZ_JBEXWB010000483.1:0-3754 GCF_040629645.1 Streptomyces sp. NPDC005899
GCGGGACGTAGGCACCGGCCGCGCGGACGGTCCCGAGGGACACGGACACCACGGCGGGCGACCGGGTGAGCAGCACGCCGACCCCGCACTCGGGGCCGGCGCCGAGCCCGGCCAGGGTGCGGGCGATGCCGGCGGAGAGCTCGTCGAGTTCCCCGTACGTGAGGGTGGTGGTGCCTTCGGTGACGGCCGGGGCGGCCGGTGTGCGGCGCGCCTGCGCCCGGAAGCGCGCGGGCAGGGTCGTGCCCGTCGAGTCCGCGGGCAGGGGACGGCCGGTGCCCCAGCGCGTGACACGGGCGTGCTCGTCCGGGGCCATCAGGCCGTAACCCGCCAGAGGCAGGCCGGGGTCGGTGGCCACCTGCTCCAGGAGGCGGACCAGACGGGTGGCGAGGGCCTCGACGGTGTCCCGGTCGAAGAGGGCGGTGGCGTACTCGATCCCCGCGGTCAGGCCGCCGCCCGCCCGCGCCTCCGGCCGCTCCCCGTGCCCTTCCCGGGACGGCTCCTCGGACCGCTCCTCGGCGAAGGCGAAGGTGAGGTCGAACTTGCTCAGGCCGTTGTGCACCAGCCGGTCCTGGACGGTGAGCCCCGGGAGGTCCGAGCGGACGCCCTCCTGGTTCTGCAGGACCAGCATGGTCTGGAACAGCGGATGGTGGTTGCGCGCCCTGACGGGGTTGACGCTCTCGACGAGACGCTCGAAGGGCACGTCCTGATGGGCGTACGCGGACAGGTCGAACTCCCGCACACGCACCAGCAGTTCGCGGAAGGTGGGGTTGCCGGACAGGTCCGTCCGCAGGACGAGCGTGTTGACGAAGAAGCCGACCAGGTCCTCCAGTGCCTCGTCCGGCCGGCCGGCGACGGGTGAGCCGAGCGGGATGTCGTCACCGCCGCCGTGCCGGTGCAGCAGGGTGGCGACCGCCGCCTGGAGCACCATGAACAGGCTGCTGCCCGACTCCGCGGCGAGACGGAGGAGGCGGGTGTGCAGGCTGGGCGGCACGTCGAAGGTGTGGACCGCCCCCCTCGGGTCGGCCGTGACCGGCCGGGGGCGGTCCAGCGGCAGGTCGATCAGGCCGGGCAGGCCCGCCAGGGCGGTGTGCCAGTGGTCGAGTTGCTCGCGCAGGAGGCTCCGCGGCGCGACGCCGTCGCCCAGCACCGCGTGCTGCCACAGGGTGTAGTCGGCGTACTGGAGCGGGGTGCCGGCCGGCTGCCCTGGTGCCCGCCCCGCCAGCCTGGCCCGGTAGGCGTCGCCGAGGTGGCGGGCGAGCGGGGCGAGCGACCAGCCGTCGGCCGCGATGTGGTGCAGGACGAGCACCAGGACGTGGTGGCCGGGGGCGGCGCGCAGCAGCAGGGCGCGCAGCGGCGGGTCCGTCACGACGTCGAAGGGCTCGCGCACGGCGGCCAGGACCGCGTCCTCCAGATCGGCGGGCGCCACGGCCACGACGGGCGGACGGGGTGCGGCGACGGCGGCGGGGAGCACCACCTGGTGCGGGACGCCGTCCCGCTCGGGGAAGACGGTGCGCAGCGCCTCGTGCCGCTCCACGACGTCGAGCAGGGCGTCGCGCAGGGCCTCGGTGTCGAGATCGCCGTCCATCTCGAGGACGAGCGGGATGTTGTAGGTGGAACTGGGGCCCTCGAGCCGGTTGAGGAACCACAGGCGCTGCTGCGCGAAGGACAGCGGCAGCGGGTCGGGCCGCTGCGCGACGGGCACGACCGGTGGCCGGGCCGGTCCCGGTGTGCCGAGGACGCGGGCCAGGCCGGCGACGGTCGGGTGCTCGAAGAGGGTGCGGACGGCGATCTCCGCGCCCAGGACGGCGCGGACCCTGCTGACGACGCGCATGGCGAGGAGCGAGTGCCCGCCGAGGTCGAAGAAGCTGTCGTGGGGGCCCACCACGGGACGGTCCAGGACGTCCGCGAAGATGCCGGCGAGCACGTCCTCCGGGAAGCTGACGCCCCCCGGCCCGGCCGCGGCGCCGGCGCTCGTCCCGGGTGCGGGCAGGGCACGCCGGTCCACCTTGCCGTTGGGCAGCAGCGGGATGCCGTCCAGGACGACGACGGCACCGGGCACCATGTAGTGGGGCAGGCTCTCGGCGAGCCGGTCACGCAGCACGGCGGGGCGCGGCGCCGGATCCTCCGTGACGGCGTAGGCGACGAGCGCCCGCCGGCCGGGTACGTCCTCGCGGATCACGGCGCAGGCGGCCCTGACGCCCGGGCTCGCCAGGAGCGCGGCCTCGACCTCGCCCAACTCGATCCGGAAGCCGCGGAGTTTGACCTGGTCGTCGGCGCGGGCCACGTAGTCGAGCAGGCCGTTCCCGTTCCACCGTACGAGGTCGCCCGTGCGGTACATGCGCGCCCCGGCGGCGCCGAACGGGTCCGCCACGAAGCGTGCCGCGGTCAGGCCCCTGCGGTCCAGGTAGCCACGGGCGAGGTTGGGGCCCGCGAGGTACAGCTCACCGGTGACACCGGGGGGCACGGGCCGCAGCCGGCCGTCGAGGACGTAGGCGCGCATGGAGTCGACGGGAAGGCCGATGGGCACGGTGTCGGACGGCGTGCGGGCGTCCCCGGGCCCGCCGCTCCCGGGGGCGGCCTCCTGGCCCACGGCACGGTGGGCGGTCGCGTCGATGGTCGCCTCGGTCGGCCCGTAGAGGTTGTGCACCTCGGCGCGCCACTGCGCGGCGACGTCGACGGCGAGGGCGCGCGGGAGCGGTTCGCCGCCGCACAGGACGGCGCGCAGGGCGGGAAGCGGCGCGGCCTGCGCGGCCTCGGTGAGGACGAGAGCCAGGTGGGAGGGCACGAACTGGGCGACGGTGACACCGAATCGGCTCATCCAGGAGACGAGCGCGCGGGGCTCCCGGTTGGCGTCCTGGGGGAGCACGCAGACCTCGGCGCCGTTCATCAGCGGGAGCCACAGCTCCCACACGGAGGCGTCGAAGCTGGTGGAGGTGCGGGCGAGGACCCTGTCACCGGGGCTGATGGCCAGGTACCGGGCCATCCAGGCCATGTGGTTGGCCAGGGCGGCGTGCGGTACGACGACGCCCTTGGGGCGGCCCGTGGAGCCGGAGGTGTGGATGACGTACGCGGGTTCGGCGGGGTGGGGGGTGTCCGCAAGGCGCGGGGCGTGCCCCGCGGGGTGGGCCGCCGGGTCGTCGAGGGCGAGCCACGGTATGCCGTCGGCGGGCAGGGAGGCGTGGATGTCCGGGGTGCTGAGCAGCAGGACGGGGCGGGCGTCCTCCAGCATGTGCCGGATGCGGGCGGGCGGGTACTGCGGGTCGACGGGCAGGTAGGCGGCACCCGCCCGCAGGACGGCCAGCATGGCGACGACGGTGTCCGCGCACGGGGGCGCGGCGAGTGCCACCAGTTCCTCGCGTCGCGCGCCGCGCTCGCGCAGGACGTGGGCGAGCGCGTCGGCGCGGGCGTCGAGCTCGGCGTAGGTGAGGCTCGTGTGTTCGTCGCGGACGGCGACGGCGTGGGGCGTGCGCGTGGCCCACGCCCGTACCGCTTCGGGGGCGGTGCGGGTGGGCGGCGGCACCTCCACCCCGCGCCCCAGGTCCAGGAGACGGGTCCGCTCGCTCCGGGTGAGGGGGTCGAGGTCGCCGATCGCCCGGTCCGGGTCGGTCACGGCCAGGGTGAGCACGCGCGCGAAGCGGGCGCACAGTGCGCGGGCGGTCGCGGCGTCGAAGAGGTCGGTGGCGTATTCCAGGTAGCCGCCGATGCCGCCGGCACCGGCGGGCGTGCCCACGGGCGTGCGCTCGGCCGGGGCGGC
>NZ_JBEXWB010000484.1:0-3753 GCF_040629645.1 Streptomyces sp. NPDC005899
CCGCCACGGACGCGCACACCGTGCGGATCGTCACCGCGCACGCCGACCCGCTCCTGCCCCAGCGGCTCGCCAACCCCTCCCTCGCGATCCTGTCCACCAGTACGCCACCGGTTCCGGCGCCTCCTACATGGGCGAGGAGGTCCGGGCCGTCGGCACGTTCGGTGCCGGTGACGTGATGGGGATGGCCACGGTCGTGGGCTACGGGCTGCTCGCGGCGGCCGCCCTCGCCCTCGCCGCCCCCGCGGGCGCCCCGCGGTGGCTGAGGCCCTGTGCCCTCGTGTCCGCCGTCCTGCTGGCCGTTCCGCTCGCCCTGTCGTTCAGCCGGGGGGCCTGGATCGCGACGGTCGCGGGGATGGCGGCCGTGCTCGCCCTGACGGGGCTGCGGCAGGCCGTGCGCGCCCTGGCGGTGCTGGGCGCCGCCGGGGTGGTGCTCGTCGGCGGTTTCGGGGTGGGGTCCGAGATGGTCTCCCAGCGGCTCGCCAGCATCACCGAGGTGACCAGCGCCCCCGACCGCTCGGTCAACGACCGGTACACCATGTGGGCGGCCGCGGCCGGCATGTGGCGGGAGCATCCCGTGGCGGGGGTGGGGCTGAAGGGTTTCCCCGCGCACCGGGACGCACATGCCTCGATCGCCCTGTCCTCCGGCGGCGACACCGCGGGGGCGGGGCAGGAGTTCCGCAGGCAGCCGCTGCTCTCCCCCCACAACATGTACCTGCTCGTCCTCGCCGAGCAGGGCCTCGTCGGTCTCGTGGCGCTGGCCGGTTCCTGGGCCGCGCTGCTGGTGGGCGGCGTCCGCAGGCTCGTCCTCGCGCGGGCCCGGGGCTCCTCGGCCCTGGACTGCGGTCTGGCCGCCGTCGGCCTGATGACCTGGCAGACCGTCGACTTCCTGTACGCCGACATCGGCGGCCCCTCCACCGTCCTCACCGGGATCGTGCTCGGTCTGGCCGCGTGGTGGGCACTGGCCGTGCCGGAGAGGGGGACGGCCCGGTGAGCGGCACCGTCACGGACGAAGCCGGGAAGACCGCGGCCCCCCGGGAGTCCGCGCATGACGCCTCCCCCCGGCCCGGACGGTTCCTCGCCCGGGCGGTGGCGGGGGCCGGCGGGCTGACGGTGGTCGCCGCCGTGCTGGGGCTCGTCAGGGACCAGGCCGTCGCCCGCCTGTTCGGTGCCAGTCACGCGAGCGACGCGTTCCTGATCGCCTGGACCGTGCCGGAGATGGCGGCCACGCTGCTCATCGAGGACGGCATGGCCCTGCTGCTCGTGCCGGCCTTCAGCCACGCGCTGACCCGGCGCGCGGCCACCGGTCACCGGGGGGACCCGGTCCGGGCCCTGGTCGCGGGCACCCTGCCTCGCCTCTCCGCCGCGCTCGCCTGCCTGGGGGCGCTGCTGGCCGCCGGAGCACCCTGGGCCGTCGGTGTGCTGGCGCCCGGTCTGCGGGACCCCGCGCTCGCCGTGGACTGCACGCGGCTGACGGCCGTCACGGTGTTCACGTTCGGTGTCACCGGGTACTTCAGCGCGGCTCTGCGGGCGCACGGCCATTTCCTGGCGCCCGCCGGGGTCTACATCGCGTACAACATCGGCATCATCACCACGACGCTCGCGCTGCACTCCCTGTGGGGCGTGCGGGCAGCCGCCGCCGGGGTCGCCGTCGGCAGCGTGCTGATGATCCTCACCCAGCTGCCCACGTTCGTGCGGCTGGTCCTGCGCGGGCGGGCGCGCGCCCCACGGCGCCGGGGTGAGCCCGAGGGCGTCACCGCCCTGCTCGGCGCGACCGTCCTCGCCCCGGTCGTGCTCTTCGTGATGAGCCGTCAGTCGCAGGTCCTGGTCGAGCGGTTCCTGGCCTCGTCGCTCTCCGAGGGGGCGATCTCCCACCTGAACTACGCGCAGAAAGTCGCGCAGCTGCCGATGGTGCTGGCGATGATGATCTGCACGGTGACCTTCCCGGTGGTCGCACGGGCCATGGCGGCCGGGGACCACGAGGGCGCCCGCCGCCGGGTCGGACGCGACCTCGCGCTGGCCGGGACGGTCGTGCTGCTGGGCACGGCACTGGTGGTCGGCCTGGCGCCGGAGATCGTCGAGGTGCTGTTCCAGCGCGGCGCGTTCGACGCCGCCGACACCGCGGCGACGGCCGGGGTCATGCGCGTGTACGCCCTCGGGCTGCTCGGCCACACGCTGGTCGGGGCGCTCTGCCGGCCGTACTTCTCGGCCGGCAGGCCGACCTGGTTCCCGCTCCGGGCGATGGCCGCCGGGCTGCTCGTCACGACGGGGTGCGGACTGCTCCTGACCGGCCCGTGCGGCGCCGAGGGCATCGCCGCGGCCAACGCCCTGGGCATCAGTACGACGGCGGTGCTGATGCTGCTGGGCCTGCGGGCGCACGCGGTCGCCGTACGGGCGGGTGCGGTCGCCCTCTCCCTGCTCAGGCCCGCGCTCGCGGCGGCCGTGGCGGGGCTCGCCGGCTCCCTCACCGCGTCCTCGGTGCCCGGCCCGCTGCCCGCTCTGGCAGCGGGCTGCCTCGTCGTCCCGGCCTCGTTCCTCCTCACCTGTCTCGCGCTCGGAGCTCCCGAAGCCCTCCATCTGCTGGCCCTCGTCCGACAGAGGTTCCCCCATGGCCGCTGACACGTCCGCGCCCCCCGCCCGCCCGCTCCCTCCCGGTCCCCGGCCCTGGATCCTCACCTACCACTCGGTGAGCGACCCGGAGGACGACCCGTACGGCATCACCGTCTCGGCCGACCGCCTCGACGAACAGCTGTCCCGGCTCCGGCGCCGCGGCCTCCTGGGGGTCGGCGTCGCGGAGCTGATGCGGGCAGGTGGCACCGGGCGGCGCGGGCTCGTCGGGCTGACGTTCGACGACGGGTACACCGACTTCCTCGACGAGGCGCTGCCGGTGCTGCTCGGTCACGGGTGCACGGCGACGGTCTTCGTCCTCCCCGGGCGGGCCGGCGGCACCAACACCTGGGATCCGCTCGGGCCCCGCAGGCCCCTGCTCACCGAGGACGGCATCAGGGCCGTCGCCGGAGCGGGCATGGAGATCGGTTCGCACGGCATGTTCCACCGGGACCTGACGGCCCTGCCGGACGACGCCCTGGACCGCGAGACGCACGGCAGCCGTGCGGAGCTCCGCCGCATCACCGGGAGCGCCCCGGCCGGCTTCTGCTATCCCTACGGCACGGTGGACCGGCGGGTACTGCGGTCGGTCCGCGAGGCGGGGTACGCGTACGGCTGCGCCCTCGTCCCCGGCCCCCTGGCGGGCCCGCTCGCCCTTCCCCGCACCCATGTCAGCCACGCCGACCGGGGCGCCCGCCTCCGGGCCAAGGAGCTGCGGCACCGGCTGCGCCACCGGCCCGCCCCCGTCCGCCTGCCCCTGGGCGGGGCCCGATGAAGGTGCTGCACGTCATCACCGGCCTGGGCGTGGGCGGGGCGGAGCAGCAGCTGCGCCTGGTGCTGCGTCACCTCCCGGCGCGCTGCGACGTCGTGACGCTCACCAACCCCGGGGCGGTCGCCGACGGACTGCGTGCCGACGGCGTGGACGTCCGCGACCTGGCGATGCGCGGCAACCGGGACCTGAGCGCCGTGCCCAGGCTGGCCCGGCTCATCCGGCGCGGGGCGTACGACCTCGTCCACACGCACCTGTACCGGGCGTGCGTCTACGGCCGTGTCGCGGCACGGCTCGCGGGGACGGTTCTTTCCCGTGGGCCACTCCCCCAGCGTCGGCATGGGAGGCTTCCTGCTCCAGGGTGGTATCGGCTGGAACTG
>NZ_JBEXWB010000485.1:0-3752 GCF_040629645.1 Streptomyces sp. NPDC005899
CCGCCCATCTGGAGTTCACCAGGGCGACCCGGTGCCCGCCCCCGGACGGATCACATCCCGTACTTCTCCCGGGCCTCCTTGACCTTGGAGGCCGGGATCTCACCGCGGCGGGCCAGCTGGGCCAGCGCCGCGACCACGACGGACTCGGCGTCGACACCGAAGTGGCGCCGGGCGCCCTCGCGGGTGTCGGAGATGCCGAAGCCGTCCGTGCCCAGCGAGGACCAGTCCTGCTCCACCCACTGGCTGATCTGATCCGGGACCGCGCGCATCCAGTCGCTGACCGCCAGGACCGGGCCCGGCGCGCCGGAGAGCGCCTGGGTCACGTACGGCACGCGCTCCTCGCCGCGGAGCAGCGCCTCGTCGCACTCCAGCGCCTCGCGGCGCAGCTCGCCCCACGAGGTGGCGGACCAGACGTCGGCCGTGACACCCCAGTCGGCGGCCAGCAGCTCCTGGGCCCGGAGGGCCCAGTGGATCGCGGTGCCGGAGCCCAGCAGCTGCAGGCGCGGGGCGTCCGCCGAGGCGGGGGAGCCCTCCTTGAAGCGGTACAGACCCTTGACGATGCCCTCCTCGACGCCTTCCGGCATCGCGGGCTGCTGCTTCGGCTCGTTGTAGACCGTCAGGTAGTAGAAGACGTTCTCGGCCTGCGGGCCGTACATCCGCCGCAGACCGTCCTTGACGATGACCGCGATCTCGTACGCGAAGGCCGGGTCGTAGTTCAGCGACGCCGGGTTCGTGGACGCGATCAGGTGCGAGTGGCCGTCCGCGTGCTGGAGGCCCTCACCCGTCAGGGTCGTACGGCCGGCCGTGGCGCCGACGATGAAGCCCTTGCCGAGCTGGTCGGCGAGCTGCCACATCTGGTCGCCGGTCCGCTGCCAGCCGAACATCGAGTAGAAGATGTAGAACGGGATCATCGTCTCGCCGTGCGTCGCGTACGACGTGGCGGCGGCGATGAAGTCGGCCATGGCGCCGGCCTCGGTGATCCCCTCGTTGAGGATCTGGCCGTCCTTGGCCTCCTTGTAGTACATCAGCTGGTCGCGGTCGACCGGCTCGTACGTCTGGCCGAGCGGCGAGTAGATGCCGGCCGAGGGGAACAGGGACTCCATGCCGAATGTACGGGCCTCGTCCGGGACGATCGGGACCCAGCGCCTGCCCGTCTCCTTGTCCCGCATCAGGTCCTTCACCAGGCGGACGAACGCCATGGTGGTGGCCATCTCCTGCTTGCCGGAGCCCTTGTACAGGGCCTTGAAGGCCCGCTCCTCCGGCTCGGGCAGTGCCACCGCGTGCACGCGGCGGGCGGGGGCCGGGCCACCGAGGGCGGCACGGCGCTCCTGGAGGTAGCGGACCTCGGGGGAGTCGGCGCCCGGGTGGCCGTAGGGGACCAGCCCGTCCTCGAAGGCGCTGTCCGGGATCGGGAGGCCGAGCAGCTCGCGCATGCCCTTGAACTCGTCGATCGACAGCTTCTTCATCTGGTGGTTGGCGTTCTTGGACTCGAAGCCCTTGCCGAGCGTGTAGCCCTTGACGGTCTGGGCCAGGATGACGGTCGGCGCGCCCTTGTGCTCGACGGCCGCACGGTAGGCCGCGTACACCTTGCGGGCCTCGTGGCCACCGCGGGAGTTGTAGAAACACTCGGCGATCTTCGCGTCGCTCAGGAGTTTCGCCAGCTCGGCGAGCGCGGGCTCGGCGCCGAAGAAGTGCTCACGGATGTAGGCCACGTCGCGCGTGGCGTACGTCTGGAACTGCGCGTCCGGCACCTGGCGCAGGCGGCGCACCAGCGCGCCCGTGGTGTCCAGCTGGAACAGCTCGTCCCAGGCGCTGCCCCAGAGCGTCTTGACGACGTTCCACCCGGCGCCCCGGAACGCGCCCTCCAGCTCCTGGACCACGCGGAAGTTGGCGCGGACCGGGCCGTCCAGGCGCTGGAGGTTGCAGTTGATGACGAAGGTCAGATTGTCGAGCTGCTCACGGGCCGCGAGGGCGAGGGCTGCGGTCGACTCGGGCTCGTCCATCTCGCCGTCGCCCAGGAAGGCCCAGACGTGCGAGTTCGACGTGTCCTTGATGTTGCGGTTGGCCAGATAGCGGTTGAAGCGCGCCTGGTAGATCGCCGAGAGCGGGCCGAGGCCCATCGACACCGTGGGGAACTCCCACAGCCAGGGCAGCCGCCGCGGGTGCGGGTAGGACGGCAGGCCGTCACCCCCCGACTCCTGGCGGAAGTTGTCGAGCTGCTGCTCGCTGAGGCGGCCGTCGAGGAAGGCGCGGGCGTAGATGCCGGGCGAGGCGTGGCCCTGGATGTAGAGCTGGTCGCCGGAGCCGTCACCCTCCTTGCCGCGGAAGAAGTGGTTGAAGCCGGTCTCGTACAGCCAGGCCGCCGAGGCGAACGTGGCGATGTGCCCGCCGACCCCGTACCGGGCGCCACGGGTGACCATCGCGGCCGCGTTCCAGCGGTTCCACGCGGTGATCTTCGACTCCATCTCCAGGTCGCCGTCGAACGCGGGCTCGGCGGAGGTGGGGATGGTGTTGACGTAATCGCTCTCCAGCAGCTTGGGCAGCGCGATGCCGGCGCCCTCGGCGTGCTGGAGCGAACGCCGCATCAGGTACGCGGCGCGGTGCGGGCCCGCGGCCTTGGTGACGGCGTCCAGGGAGGCCGCCCACTCGGCGGTCTCCTCGGGGTCGCGGTCCGGGAGCTGGTCGAGCTCGCTCGGAAGCTTTGCTACGGGGTCGGTCATGATCGCCGCCTTCCGGTATGGAGGGGGGTGGAGAAGGCCCTGACTGGCAGGACAGGGCGATCGGGCCGGTGGGCCCGCGACTGAACTGTAAGTTGCCGATCGATGATCGATCAAAGGGTGAAGGGCAAAACTTCTCGATATGAAGAAAAGTGGCATGCGGTGCCGCGAAACGGGGCACGGAGTGACGGGACCAAGGGGGTAAAAAGGGCGCTGACCTGCACGGACGAGCACCGGTTCTCGCATATGGGCAGCGCGCCGGACGGTGCCGGGCGCGCGGGGCGACATCCGCGAACGGGGTCAGGCGCGCGGCGCGCACCCCAGGACGTGCTCCTTGACCAGCACCGCGATCCGCGGGTCCCGCCGCAGGAACGCCTCGATGAGCGCCTCGTGCTCCTCCGCGTACGACTTCTGCACCGTGCCCAGCCACCGGATCGACAGGGCCGTGAACACCTCGATGCCCAGACCCTCCCAGGTGTGCAGCAGTACGGCGTTGCCGGCCGCCCGCACCATCTCCCGGTGGAAGGCCACCGTGTGCCGCACCTGCGCCTCGCCGTCGGCCAGCCGGTCCGCCTCGTACAGGGCCGTCACGTGCGGGGTGAGCGCCGAGCAGTCCTCACCCAGCACCGGGGCCGCGAGCTCGGCCGCGATCTGCTCCAACCCGGCGCGCACCGGGTAGCTCTCCTCCAGGTCGGCCGCCGTCAGGTTGCGGACCCGCACCCCCTTGTTGGGCGCCGACTCGATCAGCCGCAGGGTCTCCAGCTCGCGCAGCGCCTCGCGCACCGGGGTCTGACTGACCTCCAGCTCGGTGGCGATCCGGCGCTCCACGATCCTCTCGCCCGGCTTCCAGCGCCCGCTGACGATCCCGTCCACGATGTGCTCGCGGATCTGTTCGCGCAGCGAGTGGACGACGGGCGGGGTCATGAGGGGCTCCTTCGGGGCGGACCGGTGCTGCTCTCCACGAACCCGGCTGCCGGAGCGGCCGGTGGTCCCTAGACCATACGGCGGCGCCCCCGCCCGGGAGAGTCCCGGACG
>NZ_JBEXWB010000486.1:0-3744 GCF_040629645.1 Streptomyces sp. NPDC005899
GCCGCGCCTGCCCGGCCGGCCGGGCGGCCCCACCGAGCGCCGCGAGCGGGCCGGTACCGGCACCGTCGCGCCACCCCGCCGGACCCACCGGTAACGGCCGCCCATCCCAGTCGTCGGCGGCCCGGAGGCCTTCCGGCACCCGGGGTTCCGGCACTCCGGTGATCACCTACGGTGATCGGCCGACCCCGTCCCGGGCGCTCAGGGGGCGCGCTCCGCCGTGGCGTCCGCTGCTCGCGCGGGGACCCCGCCCAATTCGGACCGGTGGTCGATCTCGCCTACACTCGGTGGCGTGCCTCGTGGTGATGGACGACTCAACCACGACCTGCTCCCCGGCGAGAAGGGCCCCCAGGACGCTTGCGGCGTCTTCGGTGTCTGGGCTCCCGGCGAAGAGGTCGCCAAGCTCACCTATTTCGGACTGTATGCCCTGCAGCACCGTGGACAGGAGTCCGCGGGCATCGCAGTGAGCAACGGGTCGCAGATCCTGGTCTTCAAGGACATGGGACTGGTCTCGCAGGTCTTCGACGAAACGTCTCTGGGTAGCCTCCAGGGCCATATCGCGGTCGGTCATGCCCGTTACTCCACCACCGGTGCCTCGGTGTGGGAGAACGCGCAGCCGACGTTCCGTGCCACCGCGCACGGCTCGATCGCCCTCGGACACAACGGCAACCTGGTCAACACGGCCCAGCTCGCCGAGATGGTGGCCGACCTCCCGCGGAAGGACGGCAGAGCCACTCAGGTCGCGGCGACGAACGACACCGACCTGGTGACCGCGCTGCTCGCCGGTCAGCGGGACGAGGACGACAAGCCGCTCACCATCGAGGAGGCCGCCGCAAAGGTGCTCCCCGAGGTCAAGGGCGCCTTCTCGCTCGTCTTCATGGACGAGCACACGCTCTACGCGGCCCGGGACCCGCAGGGCATCCGCCCCCTGGTCCTCGGCCGGCTCGAGCGCGGCTGGGTGGTGGCCTCCGAGTCCGCCGCCCTGGACATCTGCGGCGCCAGCTACGTCCGCGAGATCGAACCGGGCGAGCTCGTCGCCATCGACGAGAACGGTCTGCGTACGTCGCGCTTCGCGGAAGCGAAGCCCAAGGGCTGCGTCTTCGAGTACGTCTACCTGGCCCGCCCCGACACCGACATCGCCGGGCGGAACGTCTACCTCTCCCGCGTGGAGATGGGCCGGAAGCTCGCGGCCGAGGCGCCCGTCGAGGCGGACCTGGTCATAGCGACGCCGGAATCGGGCACCCCCGCGGCCATCGGGTACGCCGAGGCGAGCGGCATCCCGTTCGGTGCCGGACTGGTCAAGAACGCCTACGTCGGCCGGACCTTCATCCAGCCGTCGCAGACCATCCGCCAGCTGGGCATCCGCCTCAAGCTGAACCCGCTCAAGGAAGTCATCAAGGGCAAGCGCCTGGTGGTCGTCGACGACTCGATCGTCCGCGGCAACACCCAGCGCGCGCTGGTCCGGATGCTCCGTGAGGCGGGCGCCGCCGAGATCCACATCCGGATCTCTTCCCCGCCCGTGAAGTGGCCCTGCTTCTTCGGCATCGACTTCGCGACGCGCGCCGAGCTGATCGCCAACGGCATGACGGTCGAGGAGATCGCCACCTCCATGGGCGCGGACTCCCTCTCGTACATCTCGCTGGACGCGATGGTCGAGGCGACGACGATCGCCAAGCCGAACCTCTGCCGCGCCTGCTTCGACGGCGAATACCCGATGGAGCTCCCGGACCCGGAGCTGCTGGGCAAGCAGCTGCTGGAGACCGAGCTGGCGGCCGGGCCCGCCGGGACCGCGGCGGCCGACGCGCTGCGTCGTCCGTGACCCGGCCCGGCCGGCTCCCTCCCCACCAGCCCCGTACTCCCACACGAAAGATCCCGGGCAATGTCTGAGACAACAGGTGCTTCCTACGCGGCGGCGGGCGTCGACATCGAAGCCGGTGACCGCGCCGTCGAGCTGATGAAGGAGTGGGTGAGGAAGACGCAGCGCCCCGAGGTCGCCGGCCTCGGCGGTCTGGGCGGATTCGCCGGCCTCTTCGACGCCTCGGCGCTGAAGCGCTACGAGCGCCCGCTGCTCGCCTCCGCCACCGACGGCGTCGGCACGAAGGTCGATCTGGCCCGGCAGATGGGCGTCTACGACACCATCGGCCACGACCTGGTCGGCATGGTCGTCGACGACCTGGTCGTCTGCGGTGCCGAGCCGCTCTTCATGACCGACTACATCTGTGTCGGCAAGGTGCACCCCGAGCGTGTCGCGGCCATCGTGAAGGGCATCGCCGAAGGCTGCGTCCTGGCGGGCTGCGCCCTGGTCGGCGGCGAGACGGCCGAGCACCCGGGTCTGCTGGGTGCGGACGACTTCGATGTGGCGGGCGCCGGTACCGGCGTGGTCGAGGCCGACCGGCTGCTCGGCCCGGACCGTATCCGCAAGGGTGACGCCGTCATCGCGATGGCGTCCTCCGGTCTTCACTCCAACGGGTACTCGCTCGTGCGCCACGTGGTCTTCGACCGGGCCGGGTGGACCCTGGACCGCCAGGTCGAGGAGTTCGGCAGGACACTCGGTGAGGAGCTCCTGGAGCCCACCCGGATCTACTCCCTGGACTGCCTCGCGCTGACGCGTACGACCGAGGTGCACGGCTTCAGCCACGTCACGGGCGGCGGTCTGGCCAACAACCTCGCCCGGGTGATCCCGGACGGTCTGCACGCGAGGGTCGACCGGGCCACCTGGACCCCGGGCGCCGTCTTCGACCTGGTCGGCAAGGCCGGTCAGGTCGAGCGGCTGGAGTTGGAGAAGACGCTCAACATGGGTGTCGGCATGATCGCGATCGTGCCGGCCGACTCCGTGGACGCGGCGCTGACGACGCTGGCCGACCGGGGTGTGGACTCCTGGGTCGCGGGCGAGATCACCGACCGCGGCGACCACGCCGCGGGTGCCGAGCTGACCGGCGACTACGCGCGGTAACGAACGAGGTCACGTCCGCCGGCCCGGCGCGAAAGGGCCGGCGGACGTCCGCGACCGCACGTTCCGTCCGGACGCGGACAGCACAGAACCCGGTCCGGGCAGGCCCGGACCGGGTTGATGTGTCAGCGCGAGGTCAAGCGCCGCGGCGCTGTGACGACGGACCGGACCGGCCGTCCTCGTCCGCGTCCTCGTCGTCGTTGTACAGATCCGCGTACTGTGCGTACGGGTCATCTTCCTCGTCGTCGTCCTCGAACGGCTCGGCGTTCGGTGGCTGACTCGAAGGCGATGCGCCCAGCTCATTGGCCAGACGCGACAGATCCGTCCCGCCGCTGCTGTACTTCAGCTGGCGGGCGACCTTGGTCTGCTTGGCCTTTGCCCGGCCGCGCCCCATGGCTCGACCCCCTCGGTGACGGGGCTCGACGGCCCCAGAGTCTTGACACGCGTTCATGTTTCGGGACGGACTCTCGGCTGAGAGACCGCGCCCGTGGCTTTAACGGTACCTGCTTCCTTGGCCATACGGTACGCCGCCCGCTGCACGCGCCTTGCCGCAGGACCGTGGAGGAGTCCGTCCTCGCTGGTCACGAGCGATTTTAACCTCTTGCCGACGGCCGACCCGCCGACCGGGGTGAGTCCTGTCCCGCCCTGCGCTCCCGCCCCCGTCAGAGCGCCCCGGGGCCGCTTTCCGGCCCTGTTCGTCCGGTCGGCAGGCGGGGCGGACGGGACGGACGGGGCGGGACGAGCCCGGGCACGCCGGTCACCGGGCCGCGCGACGACGCGGGCCCGGCGACGACGAC
>NZ_JBEXWB010000487.1:0-3680 GCF_040629645.1 Streptomyces sp. NPDC005899
CCGGCGGGACGCGCGGGGGGGGCCGGCGAACAGGGGCATCATGACGTCCACGGGCGGCACTACCGGCCCCGGCTTGGCGGCGCCGCGCGGGCCGGGCGCGCCCCCCCACGACGAGATCGCCCGCACCGGCGAGGGCCTCGTACGGCTCTCCGGCCACGCGGGCGGCACCGAGGGCGGGCTGAGCACGGGTGAGACGCTCCGGGTGCGCGCCGCGATGAAGCCGATCGCGACGGTGCCCCGCCCCCTGCGGACCGTCGACGTGGCCTCGGGCGAGGCCGCCCCGGCCCATCACCAGCGCTCCGACGTGTCCGCGGTCCCGGCCGCCGGCATCGTCGCCGAGGCGATGGTCGCCCTCGTCCTGGCCGACGCCGTGGCGGAGAAGTTCGGCGGCGACTCGGTCGCCGAGACCCGGCGCAACGTGCGGTCCTACCTGGAGCACCTGGTCGTCCGGTGAGAACGGCCCGGGTGTCCCCTCGCGCCTGCCCGGCCGGGCCGCCGGGGGGGGCGGGTCCGGGAGCACCGGTGAACGGATGTGCCCCGTCTCCGGAACGGCGGGAGGCCCCGGAGCGGTCGGGCCGGGTGCCTCGGCGGTACTAGGATATCGGTCCTGGAACGCTCGGACACACGGAGTTGGCACATGGGTGGAGCGCGACTGGACGGCCGGGTCGAGCGGGGGAACCAGACCAGGCAACTGGTCCTGGGGCGCGCGGTCCACGTCGCCTCGACCGAGGGGCTGGAGGGGCTGTCGCTCGGGCGGCTGGCCACGGAACTGAAGCTGAGCAAGAGCGGCGTCTTCGCCCTCTTCGGCTCGAAGGAGGAACTGCAACTCGCCACCGTGCGGGCCGCGGTGACCGTCTTCGTCGAACACGTGCTGACACCGACCAGGGCGGCGGCCCCGGGCCTGGGCCGGGTCTGGCGGATGTGCGAGAGCTGGCTCTCCTACTCGCAGCGCCGGGTGTTCAGCGGCGGATGCTTCTTCTACGCGACCATCGCCGAGTTCGACTCCCGCACGGGCAAGGTGCACGACGCGCTGGCGGCCACCCAGACGGGCTGGGTCACCTTCGTGGAGGAGACCATCGAGGAGGCCAGGGTCCGCGGCGAGCTCGCCCAGGACACGGACGTCTCCCAACTCGCCTTCGAGCTCATCGCGTTCATGGAACTGGCCAACGCGGAGTCCGTCCTGCACAACAACAGCCCCGGCTACACCAAGGCGGCCCGGGCGATCCTCGGACGCTTGCGGAGCGCGGCCACGGACCCCTCCGCACTGCCGCCCGCCCCCTGAAGTCCGCAGGTTCGCCTGCTTGTTGAGCGGGCTCTGTCCGCACCACCGGGTCACCGTCCGTTTCCCGCCGGTATCCGTGCCGCCGACGCACTTTGCTTGTCCTCGCCGCCGCCGCACCACCGCGGCCGGCTCTCCGAGGGACAAGGACGCAGACATGACCAGCAGCGACAGGACCGCGCTCGTGACCGGCGGAAGCCGTGGCATCGGGGCGGCGACCGCCCTCCGGCTCGCCCGGGACGGCGCCGACGTGGCACTGACCTACGTCCAGGACAAGGAGGCGGCCGACGCGGTCGTACGCCGGATCGAGGGGTACGGACGCCGGGCCGTCGCCCTGCGCTGCGACGCGGCCGACGCGGAGGCGGCCGGCGGCGTGGTGCACGAGGCGGCGGACGCGCTGGGGCGGCTGGACGTCCTGGTGAACAACGCGGGCATCGGTCTCGTCGGCCCCGTCACCGGCTTCACCCCGGCCGACGTGGACCGGGTCCTCGCCGTCAACGTACGCGCGGTCTTCCTCGCCTGCCGGGCGGCGGCCGACAGGCTGGCGGACGGCGGCCGCGTCATCTCGCTCGGGACGGCGCTGAGCCGCTACGCCGGTGGCCCGGGCGCCACCCTGTACGCGATGAGCAAGTCCGCCCTGGCCGGGCTCACCAAGCCCCTGGCCCGTGAGCTGGGCCACCGCGGCATCACCGTCAACCTGGTCCAGCCCGGCCCCGTCGACACGGACATGAATCCGGCGGGCGGCCCGTTCGCGGACGGGCAGCGGGCCGCCACGGCTCTGGGCCGGTTCGGCACGACGGCCGAAGTGGCGGCACTCGTCGCCTACCTGGCGAGCCCCGAAGCCGCCTACATCACGGGCACGGAGGTGGTCGTGGACGGCGGCCACGCCGCGTGACCGGCATCGTGCCCTCCCGCGCCCCGCCGTTCTACGCTGGCGGGCACGGGACGGCACGCGCGAACGGAACGGAAGACCATGAGCCAGAACCCCACCCCGGTGCACACCCTCCACGACGGCCGCACGATCCCCGCGGTGGGCCTGGGCACCTGGCCGCTGGACGACGACGCGGCCGAGGAGGCGGTGGCCGGGGCGCTCGGCCTCGGATACCGCCTCGTGGATACCGCGCTGAACTACCGCAACGAGAGGGGCACCGGGCGCGGGATCGCGCGGAGCGGGGTGCCGCGCGAGGACGTGTTCGTCACCACCAAGGTGCCCGGCAGGCATCACGGCTACGAGGAGACGCTCGCCTCGTTCGAGGAGTCCCGGAGCGATCTCGGGCTTGAGTACGTCGACCTCTACCTCATCCACTGGCCACTGCCCGGACTGGACAGGTACGTGGACACCTGGAAGGCGATGATCAGGCTCCGCGAGGACGGTCTCGTACGCTCCATCGGCGTCTCCAACTTCACCGCGGACCATCTGGACCGGCTGGAGCGGGAGACGGGCGTCCTGCCCGTCGTCAACCAGATCGAGATGCATCCGCTGCTCCCGCAGGCGGAGTTGCGGGCGGTGCACGCCGCCAAGGGCATCGTCACGGAGAGCTGGAGCCCGCTGGCCCGCGGGCGGCAGGTACTGGAGGCGCCGGAGGTCCTCGCCGCGGCTCAGGCGCACGGGGTGACGCCCGGCCAGGTGGTGCTGCGGTGGCACACCCAGCTCGGCGCGGTGCCGATCCCGAAGTCCGCCGATCCCGGACGGCAGCGGGAGAACCTCGACCTCTTCGGGTTCGAGCTGACGCCGCGGGAGCTGGAGGGGATCGGGGCGCGGCCGCCGCACCGCTTCGGGGGAGATCCCGCGACCCACGAGGAGTTCTGACGGCCCCGCGGCGAGGTGGCGGCGGGGCCGCCGGTGCGCGTGAACGACGCCTCGGGCGGAACGGCCGGTGTGTGCGGGGCACCCACCGGTCACCTGCTCACCTGGCAGCTGTCACCTGTCACCTGTCACCTGTCACCTGTTGCGCGGGGTGACCTCCGTCATCCGGGACCAGTCGTCACCGGGCACCTCGACGTTGATGATCTCCGGGACCTCGGCGACCAGCTCCGACATCGTCTCGACCGCCGCCTTGAAGTGCGCGGAGTTCACGTGCGCCACCCCCGCCTCCTGCGAGGCGAAGGCTTCGAGCAGGATGAACTGGTCGGGGTTCTCCACGCTGTACGACCAGTCGAAGAACAGGTTGCCCGGCTCCTCACGGGTGGCGAGGGTGAAGGCGTCGACGGCCGGGAGCCAGTTGTCCCGCTCGGCGCTGCGGACGGTGAACTTGACGGCGATGAAGATCATGGAGACTCCCGGTCGAAGCGGCTTCCCGTACGGGGCGGGCGTCGACCAGCGTCCCACACGCCCCCGGGCCCCCGCCCGCCCGGCACACCGCCCTCCGGGCGGGCCTCACCCGCCGGGCCGGGCCGGGTG
>NZ_JBEXWB010000488.1:0-3667 GCF_040629645.1 Streptomyces sp. NPDC005899
GCCGAAGCCGGTGCCGAAACCCACGGGCCGGTCGCAGAGTTCGGCGATCCGGGTGGTGTTCTCCGCGAGGTCCGCACCGGTCATCGAGTCGGTGTTCGTCGCGCTCGGCGCGTTCCTGATGACCCTGGCGGGCGGCTGGGTCGCGCAACGCGTCAGCGACCGCCGCCACCTCGTCCTCGGCCTCGCCGGGGGGCTGATGCTGGGCGTCGTCGGCCTCGATCTGCTGCCCGAGGCGATGGAGGCCGCCGGCGGCGAGGTCTTCGGGGTGCCCGCCGCCCTCCTGCTGTTCGTGGGCGGCTTCCTGGTGGCGCACCTCGTCGAGCGTTCGCTGGCCGTACGCCAGGCCGCACACGGCGCGAGCGAGGAGCGGGTGCCGCAGGTGGGGCTGACGGCGGCGGCCGCGATGGTGGGCCACAGCCTGATGGACGGCATCGCGCTCGGCGCCGCCTTCCAGGTGGGCGGCGGCATGGGCGCCGCGGTCGCGCTCGCCGTCATCACCCACGACTTCGCCGACGGCTTCAACACCTACACGCTCACCAGCCTCTACGGCAACGCCCGCCGCAAGGCGCTCCTGATGCTGTACGCGGACGCCGTCGCCCCCGTCCTGGGCGCGGCGACCACCTTGCTGTTCACCCTTCCGGAGGAACTGCTCGGCTGCTATCTCGCCTTCTTCGGCGGAGCGCTGCTCTACCTCGCCGCCGCCGAGATCCTGCCCGAGGCCCACCACGAGCACCCGGCCCGCTCCACCCTGCTGTGCACGGTCGCGGGGGTGGGCTTCATCTGGCTGGTGGTGGGCATCGCGGAGTGAGGTCATCCGCGGCACCGCTCCACGAACCGCCGTGCCACCGAGGGCGAGGCCGCCCAGTGGGTGTGCACGTAACTCGCGTGCACGCCCCCCTGCACGAAGCCCTCCACGCGCCGCTCCGGCTGGTGCAGACCCCACGCCGGCGCGGCGCCCGCCCCGGGCTCCAGCACCGTCCGGTGGAACTCGTGCCCCCGCATCCTGGTCCCGGCCGCCGCCAGCACGTTGTCGGACAGCGCCACCGCCTGCCGGTATCCCAGCGTCAGGCGCTGCGACATCCGGGCCGAGGCGTCCAGCACCCCGCACATGGGCCGCCCGTCCAGCTCACGGGCCAGGTACAGCAGCCCCGCACACTCCGCGGCGACCGGGGCGCCCGCCCGGGCGAGCGCGGTGACGGCCCCCCGCAGCGCCTCGTTGGCCGACAGCTCCGGGCCGTACACCTCGGGGAACCCCCCGCCGATCACCAGGCCGGCCGTGCCCGCGGGCAGCTCCTCGTCGCGCAGCGGGTCGAAGACGGCCACCTCCGCACCGGCGGCCGCCAGCAGCTCGGCGTGTTCCGCGTACGCGAACGTGAACGCCGCCCCGCCCGCCACCGCCACCACCGGCCGGGGCCCATCGACGGCCCGCCGCTCCGGCTCCCACGCCTCGTCCGGCAGTCCGGGGGCCGACCTGGCCAGCGCCAGCAGGGCGTCCAGGTCGCAGCCCTCGCGGACGCGCTCGCCCATGGCCCGTACGGCCTCGACGGCCTCCGCCTGCCGCTCGGCCACCGGCACCAGTCCCAGGTGACGCGACGGCGTCGCCACCTGCGGGGCCCGCCGCAGCACCCCGAGGACCGGCAGGCCCGACTCGTCCAGTGCCTCACGCAGCAGCGCCTCGTGACGGTCCGACGCCACCTTGTTCAGGATCACCCCGCCGATCCGCACCTGCGGATCCCAGGAGGCGAAACCGTGCACCAGGGCGGCGACGGAACGGGACTGGGACGAGGCGTCGACGACGAGGACGACCGGCGCCCTCAGCAGCTTCGCCACCTGCGCCGTCGACGCCAGCTCGCCCTGCCCCGAGGCGCCGTCGTACAGCCCCATCACCCCCTCGACGACCGCCAGGCCGCAGCCGGCCGAGCCGTGGGCGAACAAGGGGGCGATCAGCTCCGGCCCGCACATGTACGCGTCGAGGTTGCGGCCCGGACGGCCGGTGGCCAGCGCGTGGTAGCCCGGGTCGATGTAGTCGGGACCCACCTTGTGCGGTGACACGGCGAGGCCCCGACCGGCGAAGGCCGCCATGAGCCCCGTGGCGACCGTGGTCTTGCCGCTGCCCGACGCCGGTGCGGCGATGACCAGACGGGGGACACTCACCACTCGATGCCCCTCTGGCCCTTCTGGCCGGCGTCCATCGGGTGCTTGACCTTGGTCATGTCCGTCACCAGATCCGCGGCCTCGACCAGTTTCGCGGGAGCGTTGCGCCCGGTGATCACCACGTGCTGGGTCCCCGGCCGGTTCCTCATCACCTCGACCACCTCGTCGGTGTCGATCCAGCCCCAGTGCATCGGGTAGGCGAACTCGTCGAGCACGTACAGCCTGTACGTCTCGGCCGCCAGGTCGCGCTTGACCTGCTCCCAGCCCTCCCGGGCCTTCTCCTCGTTGTCGGTGTTGTCACCGTGCAGGCCGCGCTGCACCCATGACCAGCCCTCACCCATCTTGTGCCAGGCGACGGTCCCGCCCTCCCCACTCGCCCCGAGCACCTTCAGCGCGTTCTCCTCGCCGACCTTCCACTTCGCCGACTTCACGAACTGGAACACCCCGATCGGCCAGCCCTGGTTCCAGGCACGCAGCGCGAGCCCGAAGGCCGCCGTCGACTTCCCCTTGCCGGTCCCGGTGTGCACGAAGAGAAGCGGCCGATTGCGGCGCTGTCGTGTCGTCAGTCCGTCGTCCGGTACCGACACCGGCTGTCCCTGTGGCATTACGCGGCCCTCCCGGCTGCTCGAACATCCTTGACCAGCCCGGCGATCGAGTCGGCCCGCAGCTCGTCGAGCGTGACCGCGGTGCCCCCCAGGTCCCGGGCGAGCTGTGCGGCGAGACCGAGGCGCACGAACCCCGACTCGCAGTCCACGACGACGGACGCCGTGCCCTCGGCGGCGTGCAGGCGCCCGGCCCGCGCCGCGAGCCCGACCGGATCGACGCCCCCCGTCGCCCGCCCGTCCGTCACCACGACGAGCAGCGGCCGCCGGGAGGGGTCGCGCAACCGCTCCACCCGCAGCACGTCGTGCGCCCTCAGCAGACCGGCGGCCAGCGGGGTACGTCCCCCGGTCGGCAGCGACTCCAGGCGCGCCGCCGCGGCGTCCACCGACGAGGTGGGCGGCAGCGCCACCTCGGCGTCCCTGCCCCGGAAGGTCACCAGGCCCACCTTGTCCCGCCGCTGGTAGGCGTCCAGGAGCAGAGACATCACCGCGCCCTTCACGGCGCTCATCCGCTGCCGGGCCGCCATGGAGCCGGAGGCGTCCACGACGAACAGCACGAGATTCCCCTCGCGCCCCTCACGCACCGCCTGCCGCAGATCGTCCCGCCGCACGACGAGCCCCCGGCCGGACCGGCCGCGCGCCCGCTGATGCGGCGCCGCGGCGTGCACGGTCGCCGCGAGGTGCAGCTTCGTCAGCGTCCCCTGGGGCCGTCGCGCCCCGGTGGTCCGACCGTGCTCGGTACGCGCCCGCGACCTCCGCCCGGCCGCCCCGTCGCCCAGTCCGGGCACGCACAGCGTCTTCGTGCGGAACGGCTCGGAGGCCGGGACGGGGCGCTGCTCCGGGCCGCCGGGCGCGGGCGCCCCGGAGCCGTCCTCGCCGGCTCCCGATCCGCCTTCCGCCCCGCTCTCCGG
>NZ_JBEXWB010000489.1:0-3662 GCF_040629645.1 Streptomyces sp. NPDC005899
GGCCTCGCCGCAGCAGGTCCGTGAGCCCGGGGGCGCACGCCGCTCGAGACGCTCTAGACGAACGCGGCCATCTGGTCACCCTTCGTGTCCTTGTTGGACACGAGCAACGACAGCAGTGCGGCGACCACCGCGACGGCCGCGCTGATGAGGAAGACCGTGTGCAGACCGCTGATGAAGGTGTCGTGGGCGGCCTGGGTGAAGGTCGCGGAGAACTCCTTGACCTGGTCCGCGCTCATGCCCGCGCTGGTCAGCTCCTTCTCCAGCGCCGTGCGCGCGGTGGGCGGGAATCCCAGTTCGACGAGCTTCTGGACCTGTGCGTCACCGGCGAGCTCGTCGACGGTCCGGCCGCCCGCGCCGCCGAAGGCCGCGTCCAGCTTGCCGGAGAAGCGGGAGGTGACCAGTGCCGAGATGATGGCCCCGAACACCGCGGTGCCCAGCAGGCTGCCGAGCTGCGACATGGACTGCTGCATGCCCGACGCGGTACCGGCCTTGTCGACGGGCGCGCTGCCGACGATCGCCTGTGTCGCCGCGACCATCATGAAGCCGACGCCGATGCCGCCGAGCACCAGCGGAGGGCCGACGGTGGACAGACCGGAGTCACCTTCGAGCCGGAGCAGGAGCAGCGAGGTGCCGGCGATGCAGAGAGCACCGAAGGACAGGGAGCCCTTCACCCCGAACTTCTCCGTGGCCCAGCCGCCGAGCGGTGCGGAGACGATGAAGGTCAGCGTCAGCGGGAGCAGAGCGACGGAGGCGCTCATCGGGCTCTTCCCCTGCATGCCCTGCAGGAAGAAGTTCAGGTAGTAGATGATGGCGTAGAAGGCGAACATCGTCACGATCATCAGCAGGCAGCCGACCCACAGGGAGCGGATGCGGAACAGCTCCAGCGGCACCATCGGATGCGAACGCTTGAGCTGGATGGTGATGAAGGCCGCGAGGAGCAGCAGGCCGAGACCGATGTAGCCGAGGGTCGATACGGAGCTCCAGCCGTCCTCCTGACCGTGGGTGAGGGCCCACACCAGGCTGACGATGGAGAGGGTCAGCGTCACCCCGCCGGGAAGGTCCAGCGGCTGCGGCGGTTCCTGCTTCGACTCCTTGACGATGATCACCGCCATCACGACGCTCAGGAAACCGAACGGCACGTTGATCAGGAACACCCAGGGCCAGGTGAGGTGTTCCACCATCACACCGCCGAGCAGCGGACCGCCGGCCAGCGAGAGGGCGGTGACACCGCTGAACAGGCCGATCGCCATGGCGAGCTTCTCCGGCGGGAAGGCGGCCTTGATGATCGCGAGTGCGGCGGGGATGAGCATGGCGCCGAAGACGCCCTGCAGGACACGGGCGGCGATGAGCAGTTCGATGGTCTGGGACGCCGCGCAGAGTACCGACGCGACCGTGAAGCCCACGAGGCCGGTGATCAGGCCCTTCTTGCGCCCGATCCGGTCGACCAGGTTGCCGGCCGGGATGAGCAGGCCGGCCAGGACGAGGAGGTAACCCGTCATGACCCACTGCAGGCTGTTGAGTCCGGCGTCGAGGTCGTTGGCGATCGCCGGGTTGGCGACGACGACCACTGTTCCGTCGAGCTGCACCATCATGATGCCCAGGCCGACGGTGGCCAGGCTCAGCCACGCCTGTTTGCTCGTCCTGCCCGGTGCGGCGGCTGCCGGAGCACCTCCCTGCGGTGGCACCACGGTGCCCGAGGCGTTTAACTTATCCGTTTCACTCATGAGGGAATCCTTGTGCGAGGGGACATGTGGTGCGGGGTACGTCGAACGAGGCGAGCCCCGGTTTCGGTGGTGACCCGGTTCCTGCCGACGGCCGGGTGTTCCGGGTCCCGTCGGGTGCCGTCCGGGCATGGGGGTGCCGACTCCCCGGCCTTCCGCCGCCGCGAGGGACGCCGGGGCCGGTGAGTGGTTGGTGTACTACGTCTGCGCGACCGCACGAGGCACGGCGGCGAGGTGGCCGAGGCGCATCGTGTGGGTGGGACACACGGCCGGCGGACCGGCCCGGGTCCCGCGGGTCATCCGCGTGGTGTCATACGCTTCTGCGGATGCTCACGTCGCCGACCGTCGTCCTGGCGAAGACCTCGGCCGTCTCGTCGGTCGGTTCCGGGCCGTCGACCGGTGTCATGAAGTTGTGGATGCTGCCGGACACGGAGCGGATGTCCAGCCGTGCGGAGGTGTTCGTCGCGATGCCGACGTCGAGCTGGCCGATCGACGCGCCGAGCACGACGACGCCTCTCACGACCTCACCGACCCTGATGTCGCCGTTGGCCGTCTTCGCCTCCAGGGACTGGCACGCCCTGTCGACGACGATGGACCCGTTGGAGCTCTTCAGCACGCCCTTGCCGCCGAGTTCGCGGATGCGGACCGTGCCGGAACCCGTGGTCACCTCGGTCGGCCCGTCGGCCCGGTCGACACTGATGTCACCGACTCCGGTGCTCACCACGAGTGACCCGGTCTCCTCGAACCGGACGTCCCCGGTGGAGGTCTTGATCCGGCAGTTCTGCAACTGACCGCTTCCGTGGAAGGACGCCTCCCGCGCCGTCGCCGAGAGCTCCGACCCGTGCGGAAGAGCGATGGTCACGTCGATGGAACCGACGCGCCCGAACAGACCTCGCTGCTTCGGTGCTTTGACGAGAAGTCTCTGTTCGCCGTACTCGACCAGGGTCTGCTCGGCGGTCTTGACGTCCGCCTCGTTGTCCATGTCACTCGGCACCACGGTCACGCCTATGTCGCCGCGGTGTTCCGCGTGCAGACGAACGTGCCCGACCCCGAGTTCCATGGTTACGGCAACCGGTAGTGGCGTCTCGAAAACAGGCATGACTGCGCTCCATGAGAGGACGACTGAATGTCCTGGGGTGGAAGAGGTGGGTGTGGCAGTAGCGCGCGGGCCGGCCGACTACTTGACCCATCCCGTAAAACGCTGCACCTGATGAGGGTCGCGCCGCTGGGCGCGGCGCGGCGGATGGCTGCGATCACCCGACTCGAGCATCGAGGACACCGCACGCACCAACCAGGCGTTCACCGACAGCCGTTCCCGGCCGGCGGCCTCCTCGATCCGGGCCTTCAGATACTCGGGGGGCCGGAAGTTGATACGTGCTGTAGCGCTTCCTTCTCCGTGCAGGAGGGACGCTTCCATGGCCGCATCGGCTGGCGCCACCATGGCGTTCTCGGATTCGAACTCATCGTTCTCGTCCTCGAACTCGTACCCCTGCTCCTCGGGCGGCAAGGTGACGATGAAGGTCGGGTCGAGCTTGCGAAGCCGGATCTCGACAGATCCGGGCATCAGTTCCCGGGAGATTTCGTCCGCGGCATCCGACAGGACCTCCAGCAAAGTCAGCTGGATCGACGACGACAGCTGCGCGACGAGCCGCTCGGCGAGGACACGTCCTTCGTCGCCTCCCGACTCGGCCGCGACCGATAGCTCCCGTCGCAAGTTGTCGATGTACCGCCCCAATTCCATGGCATCATCATGGCACCGCTTTGGCTCCGACGCAAGCGCCATGACGTTTTGGCCGGTCGGAGTGGTGTGGCGGGAGGCTTACCGGCGCTTGGGGGTCAGGCGTGTGTCCAACTTGGCGCCATCTTTGCCCGCGAGTGGCGTCAACGGTCGGACGGTGCGCGGCCGGCGGTGCCGCGCCGCGGGCCGGGACAGGCGAGAAA
>NZ_JBEXWB010000490.1:0-3628 GCF_040629645.1 Streptomyces sp. NPDC005899
GGGTATCACGGCGTGATACCCCAGCCTGTTCCGGCGCGGGTGTCGTGTCGGCAGTCGCCGCGTGGTCACGGGGGGGTGTGATCGGCTGCCGGGGCCCGGGTTTCTATCGTTGAAAATTCTCCGTGCACGACCGTTGTCAGGTGTTTGGAGCTGTGGCTCAATGTTCGACTATGTGCAGTGCTCCGCGGTTCGGGGCACTCCGGCTTCTTCGACGAGGACGACGCCTTGATACGACAACTAGCCCGCCCCCGCACGCTCTTCAGATCACTCGCCTGTACGGCGGCGCTGCTGCTTCCCCTGGGGGCCACCCTGGTCCCGGCCGCGGCCGCGACCCCTGACGTGGGCGCCGCCTCCGCATCGGCGTCCACGGCGGAGAACCCCTCCACCGAGGTGCACGGACTCAAGGGCGAGTACTTCGCCATGTCCGCTCCCGGTGCCCGCGACTTCGCGAAGCTCGGCGCCGTCGCACTCGACCCGGAGATCAACTTCCCAGGACTGACCGGTGCCTTCGAGTCGGCGACCGGACGGACCGAGCACACCACCGCCCGCTGGACGGGGCAGATCGAGGCTCCGGAGACCGGCGACTACACGTTCGCCGCGATCGGTGACAACGGCTTCCGGCTGTTCATCGACGACAAGGCCGTCATCGACCACTGGGAGCCCGACTGGGACAAGGAGCAGACCAGCGCGCCGGTCACCCTGAAGGCCGGTGAACCGCACGCGTTCCGGCTGGAGATGTTCCAGGACATCGGCGGGGCGAACATGTTCCTGCGCTGGTCGAGTGCGAAGCTCGCCAAGCAGATCGTGCCCGAGTCGGTCTTCACCCCGCCGGCCGACTTCGAGGTCTACCCGGTCGGCCTGAGCGTCCCCGCGGACGGCCGGCGGGTGCGGGCGGACTTCGACCACGAGATCAGCGGCGTCGAGGACGTGAAGAACCACCTCACCGTCGAGGCGGACACCACGCCGATGCCCGTGACGTCGGTCGTCAGGGCCCCGGGTGACCGCAAGGCGCTCGTGGTGACCCTGGGCGCGGCCGTCCAGAAGGGCCAGCAGGTCAGGTTCGCCTACGACGGTGAGGCCGGCCTGAAGAACGGCGGGGAGACCGTCCCGGAGATCAGCCGCCGGGCGAAGAACCTGTCCACGCACCGGCTGACCACCCCCTGGGGCGACAAGGTCGACCGAAGGAATCCGCTCCCGGAGTACCCCCGCCCGCAGCAGGTCCGCGACGACTGGAAGAACCTCAACGGCCCCTGGGAGTTCGCGGGAGCCGCCGCCGGCGAGAAGCCGGTCTTCGGCAGGCCGCTCGACGAGCGCATCACCGTGCCCTACCCCGTCGAGTCACAGCTCTCCGGACTCGAGCGCCACGAAGACCACATGTTCTACCGCAAGCTCGTCACCGTGCCCCGGAGCTGGTCGGTCGGCAAGCGGGACGGCGGAGACCGCCTGAAGCTGAACTTCGGTGCCGTCGACCACCAGGCGCGGGTCTGGGTCAACGGTCAGCAGGTCGCCGAGCACACCGGCGGGTACACGGCCTTCAGCGCCGACATCACCGACGCGCTGAAGGGCAGCGGCCCCCAGGAGATCGTCGTCGCGGTCACCGACACCACCGGAGCCGACCAGCCCACGGGCAAGCAGTCGGCGAACCCCGGCGGCATCTTCTACACCGCCTCCTCCGGCATCTGGCAGACCGTGTGGATGGAGCCCGTCGCTCCGGCCGCCGTCGACTCGCTGACGACCACGCCCGACATAGGCAAGGGCCGGCTCGCCCTGACGGTCAACTCCGAGGATGCCTCCAGGTCGGCCCGCGTCACCGCCGTCGCCCGTGACGGGAAGGGCAAGGTGGTGGGCAGGGTCACCGGCGCGGCCAACAGCGAGCTGAGCCTTCCCGTCGCCGGACAGCACCTGTGGACGCCGGACGACCCGTACCTGTACGACCTGGAGGTCACCCTCCGGGACGGCCGTTCCAAGGACACCGTCGACAGTTACTTCGGTATGCGCTCCTTCGCCGTCGCGGAGGTCGGCGGCTACCGGAAGCTGGTGCTCAACGGGAAGCCGTTCTTCTCCCTCGCCCAGCTGGACCAGGGCTTCTACCCCGACGGCCTGAACACGGCGCCCAGCGACGCCGCCCTGGTCTTCGACCTGAAGGCCCAGAAGGACCTCGGCTTCAACTCCGTGCGCAAGCACATCAAGGTGGAGCCGGCCCGCTGGTACTACCACGCCGACCAGCTCGGACTGCTCGTCTGGCAGGACTTCGTCTCCGGCGACCTCACCGGGGAGAAGGGCCACAAGGCCTTCCTCGACCAGGGGGCCGAGATGATGGAGCAGCTGCACAACCACCCCTCGATCGGCGCCTGGATCGTCTTCAACGAGGGCTGGGGCGAGTGGGACCGCACCGAGACCGGAAAGATCACCGAGAAGGTCCAGGCCGCCGACCCCTCCCGGGTGGTCAACGCCCACAGCGGTGTCAACTGCTGCAACTCCAAGGGGGACAGCGGCAAGGGCGACATCATCGACCACCACGACTACAACAACACCGACCCGGCCTTCCCGGACGAGGACCGGGCCGCGATGGACGGTGAGCACGGCGGCTTCACCCTGCGGATACCGGGCCACATGTGGCCGGGTGCTCCCACCGCGATCTACAGCGGCGTGGCCGACAAGGACGCCCTGACCGCCAAGTACGTCGACAACACCCGCACGTACTACCTCGACGCGGCCCGGGCGGAGCTCTCCGGCTCCATCTACACCCAGGTCACGGACCTGGAGAACGAGCTCAACGGCCTCTGGACGTACGACCGCCGCGAGATCAAGGTCGACGCCGCGCAGGTGCGGAAGATCAACCGCGAGGTCATCGCCGCCGGCGCGGCAGCCGGCGAGCGCGACGGGATCAAGGGCGGCGCCGCCTGGTCCCTGGACGAGAACAAGGGGACCAGGGCGGCCGACAGCGGCCCGAACGCCAAGGACCTCACCCTCTCCCGGGGGACGACCTGGACGACCGGCGTGCACGGTTCGGCCCTGAGGTTCGACGGTGCGGGCCAGTACGCGCAGACCGACGGCCCGGTCGTCGACACCACCGGTGACTACACCGTCTCGGCCTGGGCATCGCTCGACGCGCTCCCGGGCAACTACGCCACCGTCGTCAGCCAGGACGGGCGGCGCCAGGAGAACCCCTTCTACCTCCAGTACGGCCAGGGCGGCTTCGCCTTCTCGACCCCGGGCGCCCACCGGGCCCGGCTGGAGACGAAGCCCGAGCTCGGCCGCTGGTACCACCTGGTCGGCGTCCGCAGCGGTGACGAGATCAAGCTGTACGTCGACGGCCGGCTCGCCTCCACCGCCGCGGCCGGAACCGCCGATGTCAGCACCGGCGCGCTCTCCGTGGGCCGGGCCAGGTGGTCGGGGACGGACACCGACTTCTGGAACGGCTCCGTCGACCAGGTGAAGGTGTACGACAAGGCGCTCACCGACCAGGAGGTGACCGCGCTCCACGACGCCGAGCAACCGTAGGGCCCGGCCCCGCAGGAACCGCTCCCGCCGGCACGTGAGCCGTGCCGGCGGGAGCGTCCGGCTGTCCACACCCTTCCCCCGGGCCCCGCCCGGCTTCCCGGCGGCACCGGCCAGGCACCGGCCC
>NZ_JBEXWB010000491.1:0-3589 GCF_040629645.1 Streptomyces sp. NPDC005899
CGGTTACATTCCGAACCCGGAAGCTAAGCCTTTCAGCGCCGATGGTACTGCAGGGGGGACCCTGTGGGAGAGTAGGACGCCGCCGAACAATTATTACGGGAAAGCCCCGTGCCCTTGTGGCACGGGGCTTTTCTGCGTTCACGGCAGGAATCGCCCGACGTCATCCGCCGCTCGCGCACCGGCACGGTCGCAGCCCCCAGCACCTTCCGGACCCCTCCGCACCCCTGTGCGCCGGGGGCGTGAGGCTGGGGGTAGGGTCGGGAGGCATCATCGGCACGTTCTTCACACAGGAGGCCCCCGGGTGGAGGTCCAGGAGACTCGAGTTCAGACGGACCGAGTACTCACCATCCCCAACATCCTCAGCATGGCCCGCCTCGTCGGCGTACCGCTTTTCCTGTGGCTGATCCTGCGCCCCGTGTTCGGTGGGCCCAACAGCGACCCCTGGGCCCTGCTGGTGCTGATGCTGAGCGGTGTCAGTGACTACCTCGACGGCAAGCTGGCCCGCAGGTGGAACCAGATCAGCAGCCTCGGCCGGCTCCTGGACCCGGCTGCCGACCGCCTGTACATCCTGTCCACCCTGGTCGGGCTCACCTGGCGCGAGATCCTGCCGCTCTGGCTCACCGCTGCCCTGCTCGCCAGGGAGCTGATGCTCCTCGTCATGGTGGGAATCCTGCGCCGGCACGGTTACCCGCCCCCGCAGGTCAACTTCCTCGGGAAGGCGGCGACCTTCAACCTCATGTACGCCTTCCCCTTGTTGCTGCTCAGCGACGGAAGTGGTTGGCTGGCCTCGTTGGGCGCCATTTTCGGATGGGCGTTCGCTGGGTGGGGTACAACCCTCTATTGGTGGGCAGGGATCCTTTACGTGGTCCAAGTCCGCCAACTCGTCAAGGCGGATGTAGTAGCCGATTAGCCCGTTGATGCGGTGCCGTGCAGAGTCGCCGGTCCGCAGCGGATGCTGTGGTGTTGCCCCGACGGGTGAAGTCGGCTCGACCGTCGTCTGTTCAAGGAGGACGTTTCCGACATGAAGGCCGTCGTGATGGCAGGCGGCGAAGGCACCCGCCTTCGCCCCATGACCTCAAGCATGCCCAAGCCGCTCCTGCCCGTGGCCAACCGGCCGATCATGGAGCACGTGCTCAGGCTGCTCAAACGGCATGGGCTCAACGAAACCGTCGTGACCGTTCAGTTCCTCGCCTCCCTCGTGAAGAATTACTTCGGGGACGGCGAGGAACTGGGCATGGAGCTCACCTATGCCAACGAGGAGAAGCCACTCGGTACCGCGGGAAGCGTCAAGAACGCCGAAGAAGCCCTGAAGGACGACACCTTCCTGGTGATCTCCGGTGACGCCCTCACCGACTTCGATCTCACCGATCTCATCGCTTTCCACAAGGAGAAGGGCGCCCTCGTCACGGTCTGCCTGACCCGTGTGCCCAACCCCCTCGAATTCGGCATCACGATCGTCGACGAAGAGGGCAAGGTGGAACGCTTCCTGGAGAAGCCGACCTGGGGGCAGGTCTTCTCCGACACCGTCAACACGGGCATCTACGTCATGGAGCCCGAAGTCTTCGACTACGTCCAGGCCGACGTCTCGGTGGACTGGTCCGGCGATGTGTTCCCGCAGCTCATGAAGGACGGCAAGCCGATCTACGGCTACATCGCCGAGGGCTACTGGGAGGACGTGGGCACCCACGAGAGCTACGTCAAGGCGCAGGCCGACGTCCTCGAACGCAAGGTCGACGTAGAGGTCGACGGATTCGAGATCTCGCCCGGTGTCTGGGTGGCCGAGGGCGCGGACGTCCATCCCGACGCCGTTCTCCGCGGACCCCTGTACATCGGTGACTACGCCAAGGTCGAAGCCGGTGCGGAAATTCGCGAGCACACCGTCATCGGGTCGAACGTCGTGGTGAAATCCGGTGCGTTCCTGCACCGGGCGGTGGTGCACGACAACGTGTACATCGGTCAGCACAGCAACCTGCGAGGCTGTGTGATCGGCAAGAACACCGACATCATGCGGGCCACCCGCATCGAGGACGGCGCCGTCATCGGCGACGAATGCCTGGTCGGTGAGGAATCGATCATCCAGGGCAACGTCCGCGTCTACCCGTTCAAGACCATCGAAGCCGGCGCCTTCGTCAACACGTCGGTGATCTGGGAATCCCGTGGACAGGCGCACCTCTTCGGGGCGCGCGGTGTCTCCGGCATCCTGAACGTGGAGATCACCCCGGAGCTGGCGGTCCGGCTCGCGGGTGCCTACGCGACCACCCTGAAGAAGGGCGCGACGGTCACCACGGCCCGCGACCACTCCCGTGGTGCACGCGCACTGAAGAGAGCGGTCATCTCGGCGCTGCAGGCCAGTGCCATCGAGGTCCGCGACCTGGAGAACGTACCGCTGCCCGTCGCCCGTCAGCAGACCGCCCGGGGCAGTGCCGGCGGCATCATGATCCGTACGTCCCCCGGGGTGCCGGACTCGGTCGACATCATGTTCTTCGACGAGCGCGGCGCCGACCTCTCCCAGGCCAGCCAGCGGAAACTCGACCGCGTCTACGCCCGGCAGGAGTACCGCAGGGCCTTCCCCGGCGAGATCGGGGACCTGCACTTCCCCTCGAGCGTCTTCGACTCGTACACGGGGTCGCTCCTGCGCAACGTCGACACCGCCGGCATCGCCGATGCCGGCCTCAAGGTCGTCGTGGACGCCTCCAACGGAAGCGCCGGGCTCATCCTGCCCAGCCTCCTGGGACGTCTCGGTGTCGATGCCCTGACCATCAACCCGGGACTCGACGAGTCCCGGCCGACCGAGACCGCAGAGGCCCGCCGCGCCGGGCTGGTGCGCCTGGGGGAGATCGTTTCCTCCGCCCGCGCGGCCTTCGGTGTGCGGTTCGACCCGGTCGGTGAGCGGCTCTCGCTCGTGGACGAGCGAGGGAAGATCATCGAGGACGACCGGGCGCTGCTGGTCATGCTCGACCTCGTGGCGGCCGAGCGGCGGAGCGGACGCGTCGCCCTGCCGGTGACCACCACGCGCGTGGCCGAGCAGGTGGCGGCCTACCACGGCACGCAGGTGGAGTGGACGACGACCTCGCCTGACGACCTGACGCGCGTCGGGCGGGAGGACACCACCATCTTCGGCGGGGACGGCCGCGGTGGCTTCATCGTCCCCGAGTTCAGCAGCGTCTTCGACGGTGCGGCGGCCTTCGTCAGGCTCATCGGGCTGGTGGCCCGGACGCAGCTCACGCTGAGCCAGATCGATGCCCGGATCCCCCGCGCCCATGTCCTGCGCCGCGACCTCGCGACGCCGTGGGCGGTCAAGGGACTCGTCATGAGGCGGGTCGTGGAGGCCGCGGGGGAGCGCAGCGTCGACACCACCGACGGTGTCCGGGTCGTCGAGGCGGACGGGCGCTGGGTGATGGTCCTGCCCGACCCGGCCGAGGCCGTCACCCACCTGTGGGCCGAAGGCCCCGACGACGCCTCCGCGCAGGCACTGCTCGACGAGTGGGCGGCGATCGTCGACAGCGCCGGCGACTAGACCGGACTCCGCCCTCCCCGAAGCCGCCGCCCCCGGCATCCCGGTCGGGGGTGGGGGCCTTAGGCGGCCGGG
>NZ_JBEXWB010000492.1:0-3575 GCF_040629645.1 Streptomyces sp. NPDC005899
GCGTGCTCCGGCACGCGGCCGCGGCCGCCCGGGTGCCGGTGGCGCCACACCCAGAAGACCGTGCAGGACACCAGGGCCCAGCCCGCCAGCACCAGGAAGGGGAAGGCGTACTGGTGGTCCTGGTAGTAGACGGCCGTGTGCTGCGCGTTGACCGAGGCCCCCGGCGGCAGCCAGCGGCCGATGTGCCCGAGGACGGACGGCAGGAGGGGCCAGGACACCGCGCCACCCGAGGACGGGTTCCCCAGGAGCACCATCAGCCCCCAGGTCGGAAGCATCGCCCAACGACCCATGATGGTGTTGAACATGGTGAAGACCATGCCCGAGGCGAACATCGTGAGCGCCAGGATCAGCCAGGACTCGACGAACGGCAGGTCCAGCGCGCCCAGCCACCAGTCCACCACCGCCGCGATGGCGAAACCGCCGAGCAGGGAGTAGGCGACGGTGAAGAGGATGCGTTCGAGCGGGTTCAGCGCGCGCGCGTGCACGCTGAGCTGGATCGCCCCGACGAAGCCGATGATGACGGCGGCGAGTGAGATGTAGAAGAGCGCCAGGCCACGGGGGTCGCCTTCCTGCTGCGGCTTGACGTCCGTGATCGTGACGGCCACGCCGGTGGCCTTCGCGACCTTCGCTCCGGTCTCGGCGAGCAGTTGGGCGACCGTGGCCCCACCGGCTCCGGCGATGTCCATGTCCACCCCGCGCCGGCCCGGCCGCAGGGTCACGAAGACCTTCTGCTCCTCCATGGCCTGGCGCGCCTTCGCCCGGGTCGCGTACGGGCGCAGGTGGAGGGAGGCGCCCAGGGCGTCCTCCATCCCGGCGACGAACCTCGCGCCTCCCTCGGCCCCGACGCCGTCGACCACCGCGGCCGGGATGCTGCGCGGGGTCGGATCGGCCATCGTGTAGGTGTACGAACCGGCGAACAGGCCGGCCGCGGCGGCGAGGATGAACGTCAGCACGATCGCGGGGACGTACGGCGACTGCTTGTACGACGCCCACTTCTCGGCCCGGGTCGGGGGCCTGCCGTGGGCGCCGTGGGAGGGAGGTCCGCCCCCGTCGCCGGCGCTCATGTGCCGCCCCCGTCGTGCCGGGCCCGGCTGGGCTGCACCCGCTTCGGCTCCCCGGGCATCTTGGGGTACTCCGGAGGGTAGGGCAGGTCCCCGAGCTTGTGCTCGTGCTCGTCGCGGGTGGCCAGCTCCAGCAGTCGGTCGAGCCGGAAGGCGTGCTCGTCCATGTCGGCGTGGAGGTCGCCCACGTCCGCGTACCGCGCGGGCATCGAGCGGAGGTCGAAGTCCTGTGGTTCGGCGTCGTCGACCTCCTCCCAGCGCAGGGGCGCGGAGACCGGGGCGTGCGGGAAGGGGCGGACGGAGTAGGCGGAGGCGATGGTGCGGTCACGGGCGGTCTGGTTGTAGTCCACGAAGATCCGCTCGCCGCGCTCCTCCTTCCACCACGCGGTGGTCACCCGCTCCGGCATCCGGCGCTCGAGCTCCCGTCCCGCCGCGATCGCGGCCCGGCGGACCTGGGTGAAGGTCCACTCGGGCACCAGGGGGACGAACACGTGGATGCCCCGGCCGCCCGAGGTCTTCGGCCAGCCGCGCAGCCCGTTGTCCGCCAGGACCGAGCGCAGCTCGTGGGCGGCCCGCACGGCGTCGGCGTAGCCGGTTCCGGGCTGCGGGTCGAGGTCGATGCGCAGTTCGTCGGGGTGCTCGGTGTCGGCGCGGCGCACCGGCCAGGGGTGGAAGGTCAGGGTGCCGAGGTTGGCCGCCCAGAGGACGGCTCCGAGCTCGGTGGGGCACATCTCGTCGGCGTGCCGGCCGCTGGGGAACTCGATGCGGGCGGTGGGCGTCCAGTCGGGGAGGTTCTTCGGCGCCCTCTTCTGGTAGAAGAACTCACCCGCGACGCCGTCCACGAAGCGCTGCAGGGTGGTGGGCCGTTCGCGCAGGGCGCGCAGGATGCCGGGCCCCACGGCGAGGAAGTACTCGGCCACGTCTCTCTTGGTGTAGCCCTTCTCGGGGAAGTACACCTTGTCCGGGTTGGACAGCCGTACGGGCCGTCCGTCCGCGTCCAGCTCCATCGCTGTTCCTGCTCCCATGTCGGACACCGTAGGCCGGGCCCACATATGCCGCATATCGGAAGACGTGCGACCGGGGGTGCGTGAGAATCGGGCCATGGATCTGCCGGTGATGCCTCCTGTGAAACCGATGCTCGCCAAGTCCGTGAAGCACATCCCGCCCGGCATGCAGTACGAGGCCAAATGGGACGGTTTCCGGGCGATCGTGCACCGCGACGGCGACGAGGTGGTGATCGGCAGCCGGACGGGGAAGCCGCTCACCCGCTACTTCCCGGAGCTGGTCACGGCGCTGCGGGACAACCTGCCGGCGCGCTGTGTGATCGACGGCGAGATCGTGGTGGCGCACGACGGCCGTCTCGACTTCGACCGGCTGAGCGAGCGCATCCATCCGGCGGACTCCCGGGTGCGGCTGCTGGCCGAGCGGACCCCGGCCGGCTTCGTCGCCTTCGACGTCCTCGCGCTGGACGACACCTCCCTGCTCGCCACCCCGCAGAGCGAACGGCGCGCGGCCCTGGAGAGGGCGCTGGCCGGGGTGTCGGCTCCCGTCCATCTGGCCCCGGCCACCACGGACCCCGCCGTCGCGCGTGACTGGTTCGAGCGCTACGAGGGCGCCGGGCTGGACGGCGTGGTCGCCAAGCCGCTCGGTCTGCCCTACCGGCCGGACGTGCGCGCGATGTACAAGATCAAGCACGAGCGGACCGCCGACTGCGTGGTGGCGGGCTACCGCTTCCACAAGAGCGGCCCGGTCGTCGGCTCGCTGCTCCTGGGCCTGTACGACTCCGGCGGAGCACTGCGGCACGTCGGCGTGTGCGCCGCCTTCTCCATGAAGCGCCGTGCCGAACTGCTTGCGGAACTGGACCCCTTGCGCATCGAGCCGGCGGAACATCCGTGGGCGTCGTGGGCCGAGGCGGCGGCGCACGAGGGCGCACGGCTGCCCGGCGCACCGAGCCGCTGGTCGGGCAGGAAGGACCTGTCCTGGGTGGCACTGCGGCCGGAGCGCGTCTGCGAGGTCGCGTACGACCACATGGAGGGCGACCGGTTCCGTCACACCACGCAGTTCCGGCGGTGGCGGCCGGACCGCACCCCCTCCGGCTGCACGTACGCGCAGCTGGAGGAAGTGGTGCGGTACGACCTGTCCGAGGTGCTCGGCCCCGCCTGACCCCGCCGCCCCGTGCCGTGGGACGACGGGGGGGGGCGGCCTCAGGCGGACGGGCCGGAGGTGCCGGGATCCGGGTCGGGCGTCGTGGTGGGGTCCGGGGTCGCGGTGGGCTCAGGGGTCGCGGTGGGGCCCGGGGTCGCGGTGGGCTCGGGTGTGGTGGTGGGTTCAGGGGTCGCGGTGGGCTCGGGTGTCGGGTCCGATGTCCCGGTGGGGCCGGGGGTGGGCGTCGGGTCCGGGGTGCCGGTGCCGGTGGAATCGGGCGTGGGGTCCGTGGGGGTCGCCGAGCCGCCCGGGTCCGGGCTGCCGGACGCCGACGGGGTGGGGGTGGGGGTGGGTGAGGTGGAGGGGCGC
>NZ_JBEXWB010000493.1:0-485 GCF_040629645.1 Streptomyces sp. NPDC005899
ACCGCTCCCGCCATCGTGCCGGCGGCCGCGGCCCCGGCGGCCGGGGTGGCGAGGCCGAGTGCCAGCAGGATCCCGCCGCCCGCCTCGCCGAGCCCGGCGGCGACGGCGCTGTGCTTCGGCGGGTGGAAGCCCATGGCCTCCATGGCGGCGGTGGTGCCCTGGATACCCCCGCCCCCGAACCAGCCGGTGAGCTTCTGGGCGCCGTGGGCGGCCAGGACGGCCCCCGTGCCGACTCTGAGTGCGAGCAGTCCGAGGTCACGTCGGTTGAGGGCCGTCATGGGGTTCTCCTGCTCGGCGGGTGGGTCGTGGCGGGGCTGCGAAGCCGTACGCCTCCACTGTCGTCGTGCGGGGACGGCGGGGTACGCCGGTGTTACGCCGTCCGTGGGCGGCCCGTGCGACGGCGGCCCCGAGCACGCCCCGAGCGCCCCCGGAGTGCGACGAACGCCATTGTGCAACTAGTTGCACAATGGCGCGGAGGTGGTCGA
>NZ_JBEXWB010000493.1:495-3566 GCF_040629645.1 Streptomyces sp. NPDC005899
GGGGGGCGGGGGGGGGGCCGCCCCCCCCCCCCCCCGCTCCCCCCGGGTAGTGCTACTAAATCTTTTTTAATAATTCTCACAACCCCCCGCGGAGGTGGTCTACAACTGGCACGACGACACCGTGCGAGGAGACCCCCATGAGCCCGTACCCCACCCTGCTGAGCCCGCTCGACCTCGGCTTCACCACCCTTCCCAACCGGGTGCTGATGGGGTCGATGCACATCGGCCTGGAGGAGGTCGAGCGCGGCTTCGAGCGGATGGCCGCCTTCTACGCGGCCCGGGCCCGCGGCGGGGTGGGGCTCATGGTCACCGGCGGCATCGCCCCCAGTGCGCGCGGATGCTCCTTCCCCGGCGGGGCCAAGATGACGACGGAGGAAGAGGCGGCGCAGCACGCCGAGGTCACCACCGCCGTGCACGAGGCGGGCGGCCGGATCGCGATGCAGATCCTGCACTTCGGCCGGTACGCCCACCACCCGGACCTGGTGGCACCGAGCGCCCTCCAGGCGCCGATCAGCGGATTCGTCCCCCACGCCCTGACCGGTGACGAGGTCGAGGAGACGATCGAGGACTTCGTCCGGGCGGCGGAGCTGGCACGCCGGGCCGGGTACGACGGTGTCGAGATCATGGGCTCCGAGGGCTACCTGATCAACGAGTTCATCGTCTCCGCGACCAACCACCGGGACGACCGCTGGGGCGGCTCCTACGAGAACCGCATCCGCTTCCCCGTCGAGATCGTGCGCCGGGTCCGGGAGCGGGTGGGGCCCGACTTCATCCTGATCTACCGGCTCTCCATGCTGGACCTGGTCCCCGGCGGCTCCACCCTGGAGGAGGTCGTGCGGCTGGCCCGCGAGATCGAGGCGGCCGGGGCGACGATCATCAACACGGGCATCGGATGGCACGAGGCCCGCATCCCCACCATCGCGACGTCCGTCCCGCGCGGCGCCTTCACCTGGGTGACCGAGAAGGTGCGCGGCGCCGTCTCCGTGCCCCTGGTGACGAGCAACCGCATCAACACCCCCGAGCTGGCCGAGGAGATCCTCGCCGCCGGGCGGGCGGACATGGTCTCGATGGCCAGGCCATTCCTCGCCGACCCCGACTTCGTCGCCAAGGCCGCCGCGGGCCGTGCCGACGCGATCAACACGTGCATCGGCTGCAACCAGGCCTGCCTGGACCACATCTTCAGCCTGAAGATCACCTCCTGCCTGGTCAATCCGCGCGCCTGCCACGAGACCGAGCTGGTCCTCTCGCCGACCCGTACGCGCAAGCGCGTCGCCGTGGTGGGGGCGGGTCCCGCCGGACTGGCGTGCGCGGTCACGGCCGCCGAGCGGGGGCATTCCGTGACCCTCTTCGACGCGGCCGGTGAGATCGGCGGCCAGCTGAACGTGGCACGCAGGGTGCCCGGCAAGGAGGAGTTCGACGAGACACTGCGCTACTTCCGCACCAGGCTCGCCGAGGAGGGCGTGGAGCTCCGGCTCTCCACCCGCGCCACGTCCGCCGCGCTCGACGGCTTCGACGAGATCGTCCTGGCCACCGGGGTCGAGCCCCGCTCCCCCGCGATCCCGGGCGTCGGGCACCCCAGCGTGGTCAGCTACCTGGACGTCCTGCGCGACAGCGTCCCGGTCGGTGACCGCGTCGCGATCGTCGGGGCGGGCGGCATCGGGTTCGACGTCGCGGAGTACCTCACCGACGGCGGCGAGGCGGCGAGCCAGGACCCGGAGGTGTTCTTCCGGCAGTGGGGCGTGGACACGGCCTACGCGGACCGGGGCGGGCTTCGCGCCCCGGAGCGCGCGAAGCCGCCGCGTACGGTGCACCTGGTCCAGCGGAAGACCAGCAAGGTCGGGGCGGGGCTCGGCAAGACCACCGGCTGGATCCACCGCACCGAGCTGCGCCACCGCGGGGTCACGATGATCGCGGGCGCGTCCTACGACCTGATCGACGACGAGGGCCTGCACCTGACCGTCGACGGCGAGCAGCACCTGCTGCCGGTCGACACCGTCGTCCTGTGCGCCGGGCAGGAACCGCGCCGTGAGCTGTACGAGGAGCTGCGTGCCGCGGGCCGCCCGGTGCATCTGATCGGCGGCGCGGACGTGGCCGCGGAGCTGGACGCCAAGCGCGCGATCCGCCAGGGCACGGAGCTCGCCGCGGAGCTCTGACGCTCCCACCCCCTCCCACGCGGCACCGGGCGGGCGCCCTCCGCGGGGAGGGCCCCCGCCCGGCCGTCCCTAGGATGCAGTCCATGTCACTCCCGCACGCGATCCTCACCGCCCTGCTCGAGAAGCCGTCGTCGGGGCTGGAGCTGACCCGCAGGTTCGACCGGTCGATCGGCTACTTCTGGCCTTCGACACACCAGCAGATCTACCGCGAGCTGGGCAGGCTGGAGCGGGCCGGGCACATCAGGGTCCTGCCGTCGCCGCAGCCCGCCCGGGGGCAGAAGAAGGAGTACGAGGTGCTGCCCGCAGGGCGGGAGGAGCTGGCGGCCTGGGTGGCGCTCGCCGAGGACCCGCGCCCGGTGCGCGATCCGCTGCTGCTCAGGATGCGGGCGGCGGCGGTGGTCGGCGCCCCCGGTCTCGTCGCGGAGCTGCGCCGGCACCTGGATCTGCACCGGCGGCAGCTGGAGGAGTACGAGGAGATCGAGCGGCGCGACTTCCCGCCGGAGCGCACGGCCGAGGAGGACCGGCTGCGGCATCTGGTGCTGCGTGGGGGCATCGACCTGGAGACGTTCTGGACGGGGTGGCTGATCCGGGCGATCGGCGAGCTGGAGGGACCGGGGCCGGAGAGCGGCCGGGGTGGGGGTCCCGCGACCGGTTCCTGACCGTTCCTTGCGAGTCCTTGCGAGTCCTTGCGAGTCCTTGTGAGCGGATCCCGTCCGGGGTCTGTGTCCGGGTCCGATCCCGGTCCTGTTCCGCTCCGCCCCCGGCCCTCGGTGCCGGCGGCCCGCCGGGGCTTCCGGGCCGCCGTCGCGGGGCCCGGGAGCCCCCGTCACCGTTCGGGGTCCGCGGCTCTGCGGTCACGGGCCGCCGACGGGCGTCCTGACCGGCTCGGACCGGCTCGGCCGCGGACCGGCCGGGGCC
>NZ_JBEXWB010000494.1:0-3565 GCF_040629645.1 Streptomyces sp. NPDC005899
GGTCCGGCACACGGCGGCCCAGCCGCGTGCCGGACCGCCGGCGGCGGGTCAGCGCTTGCCCGGCTGCCGCTTCCAGGGGCCGGTGATGGCGAGCATGATGCCCGGCGTCTGGATGTTGGCGAACAGCGTCTTCCCGTCCGGCGAGAAGGTGACCCCGGTCATCTCGCTGTAGGAGGGCTCCTCCGCCGTCCCGGCGTTCAGCTCGTTGCGGGCGATCGGATAGGTGCGGCCGCTGTCGGTGGCCCCGAAGAGGTGCTGGATGCCCTCACCGTCCTCGGAGATGACGATGCCGCCGTACGGGGACACCGTGATGTTGTCCGGGCCGTCGAGGGCGCCGTCCACCGAGGCGTCGGGGTTGACGCCGAGGAGGACCTTCAGCGTGATGGTGCGGCGCTTGGGGTCGTAGAACCACACCTGGCCGTCGTGGGCCACGGGGCTCTCGCCACGGGCGAAGGAGGAGACGAAGTAGGCGCCGCCGTCACCCCACCACATGCCTTCGAGCTTGCGCGCACGGGTGACCTGGCCGTCGGCGAACTGCTTGCGCACGGAGACGGTCTTCGCGTCGCGGTCGGGGACGTCGACCCAGTCCACGCCGTAGACGGTCCCGGTCTTGGTGGCGCGGGACAGGTCGTCGACGAACACGCCCTTCCTGTCGAAGCACCGGGTGGCCTGGAGGACCCCGGCGTCGTCGGCCAGGGTCCGCAGCTTTCCGCGGCCGTGCTTGAAGCCGTGCGGCGGAACCCAGCGGTAGAGGAGGCCGTTGGGGCCCGAGGCGTCCTCGGTCAGGTAGGCGTGGCCGCGCTTGGGGTCGATGACGACGGCCTCGTGGGCGTACCGGCCGAATGCCTTGATCGGCCGCGGGTCGCGGTTGGCCCGCCGGTCGTACGGGTCGACCTCGAAGACGTAGCCGTGGTCCTTGAGCAGACCGTTCTTGCCGGCCTTGTCCTCGGTCTCCTCGCAGGTCAGCCACGTGCCCCAGGCGGTGCTGCCGCCCGCGCAGTTGGTGGAGGTACCGGCGATGCCCACCCACTCGGCGGTGCGTCCGTCGCGGCGGGTCTCCACGACGGTGCAGCCTCCGGCCGCGACCGGGTCGTAGACGAGGCCCTCGGTGAGCGGGACCGGGTACTTCCAGCCGGAGCGGGTGCCGCTCAGCTCGTGGTTGTTGACGAGCAGGGTGACGCCCCGGGGGCCCTCGAAGGCCGCGGTGCCGTCATGGTTGGAGGGGGTGGGCTCGCCGGTCTCCAGCTTGGTCACACCGCTGTGGGTGACGACACGGTAGGAGAAGCCGGCGGGCAGCGCCAGGATGCCCTTCGGGTCGGGGAGCAGCGGACCGTAGCCCAGCTCCTTGTCGTGCCCGTGACCGTGGCCATGCCCGTGGTCGTCGTCCCCGTGCCCGTGGCGGGCGTCGTCGGCTGCCAGGGCACCGGGCGCGGTGGCCAGCGCCCCGACGGCGCCGGTGAGGGCGATACCGGCACCGGTGAGGGCGGACTGTCTGGTGAATTCCCTGCGCGTGAACGACATCACGGACTCCTGGTGCTGCGTGACCTGGTGGTTGGCGTGATCACGCTCCCTCTCCCGCACCAACACCGGTTGAACAAGGGACGACGTCGAGCGGACCTGCACATCAAACCGTCAGGTGAACAGGGACAAACCAGGCCACCGCCCGTCACACGGACCGTCAGCTCTGGCCGAAAACCGGCCCCGCCCACCGGAACCCCCGCGCGGCTCGCCCCGGCCCGGCCCCCGTCTGCCCGCGTGCCTGCCCCCCGTGGCCGCGACCGCTCCCGGGCCCCGGGCACCCACCCACCCCCCCCCCGCCTAACCCACAAACAGTTACCCGGGCCCGAACGGGCCTTGAAGGCGGACGTGCGGGCGGCCTTCGCCGTCTTCCGGTCGCGGTGCAGCCGCGCCATGGCCTCGAGGACCTCGGCCGTCGCCGGGTGGTCCACCCGCCAGGCCTCGTCGAAGAAGCCGCTGTGCCGGCCCGAGAGGCCCTCGACCAGCTCCTGGAGCTCGCCCATGTCCCCCTCCGCGTCCAGCTGGGCCGCGATCGTGTCGATGGCGAGCCAGAAGATCATCGACTCCTCGGGCGCGGGAACGTCGGCCGCGCCCCGCTCGGCGAGCCAGACCCGGGCCAGCCCGCCGAGTTCCGGGTCATCGAGGACGGCGCGCACCGCGGGTTCCGCCGCGGGGCCGGCCAGGGCCAGTGCCTGCTGGCAGTGGAGCCTGCGCAGCGGGGCACCCCGGTCGGCCCCCTTCGCGGCGCCCAGGAGCTCGGCGGCGGCGGTCCCCGCGCCGTCGCCGTCCCGCGCTCCACGCCGGCCGAGCCACAGCCCGACCTCGGCGAGGGCGGCGGACTCGGGGTAGTGCGCGATCCCGTCGAGGAGCACGTCGGCCCCCTTGTCGGCGAGGTCACCGACGGCCGGCGCGTCCACCCCGGCCTCCAGCATCCGCTCCCGGATGCCGTAGAGGCCGAGGGGGGTGAGCTTCACCATCCCGTACCGGGTCACGTCCTCGTCGTCGGCGGGCGGTACCGCCTCCTCGCTCTCCTCTGTCAGCAACGTCTCGTCCAGCGGCCGGTATTCGACGATCCCGATGGTTTCGAGCAGCCGGAACTGGTCGTCCAGCCGCATCATCGCCTCCGACACCTGCTCCAGGACGTCGTCCGTGGGGTCGTCCATGTCGTCGGGGATCACCACGGAGGCGGCGAGAGCGGGCAGCGGCACGGGGGCGTCGCCCGGTCCGGCGTCCGAGAGGGTCAGCACGTAGAGGTTGCCGAGCACCCCGTCGAGGAACTCGGCCTCCTCCTCGGGGTCCCAGTCGAGGGCGTCGAAGTCGACGCTGCCGTCCTCACCGATGAGGTCGGCGAAGTCGTCGAACGCCGGCGCGGTGGCGTCCGCGTGCACGGCGTCCAGGCCGTCGAGCCAGATCCCGAGCACGTCCTGGGGCGAACCCGCGGTGATCAGGGCCAGGTTCTCGCCCGCGGTGACCGTCCCCTCGGCCTCCTCCCCCACCGGACCGCCGATGCCGTCCTCGGAGTCCTCCGAGTCCTCGGAGTGCCCGGCGTCCTGCGGGTCCTCCACGTCCACGAGGCCCGTGTCGACCGCGAGGCGCCAGGCCTCACTGGCGTGGGCCGCGCCGTCCTCGTCACCGGCGAGCCCGAGGTGCTCGGCCGCCGCGAGCAGTTGCGCGTCGACGAGCTCGCCACCGGCGCCCACCCGGGTCTCCGGGCCCGCCCAGCGGGCGAGGCGGACGGCCCGGGCGAGCAGCGGAGCGGCCAGCGCGTCCCGTGCCAGTTCGGCCTCGGTGTGCAGCCGCACCGGCGGCAGGGAAGGGCGCTCAGCGGACATCAGGGGGGTCTCCTCGGGGCGTGCCATGTGCGAAAGGGATCCGGTGTACGGGTCCGGGGCCGGCCCGTGCGTGTCGTCCGGGCCGCCGACCCAGCGTAGACGCATTTCGCCCCGTGCCGCCCGGTTCCGCGACAGGCCGGCGCGGAGCCGAACGCGGGGGCGCGGCCGTGCACTCGGCGTCCGGCGGCCCCCGGGCGCCCCGGACCGGATCGCCC
>NZ_JBEXWB010000495.1:0-3563 GCF_040629645.1 Streptomyces sp. NPDC005899
CGCGCCGCCCGGCCCTCGGCAGGGCGAGGACCCGGAGCGCGAGCCGCGCGAGGAGGCTCCGGGCGGCCGGGAGCACGACTACCCCACGCGAGAGGTACCACGGCACGTGGCCTGCGTGATGGACGGCAACGGGCGCTGGGCGCAACGCCGTTCGCTCCCCCGCACGGCCGGCCACCGAGCCGCGGAGACCACCGTCATCGACATCATCGAGGCAGCCCGGTCCGCCGGTGTCGAGTGGCTCAGCCTGTACGCCTTCTCCACGGAGAACTGGAACCGTCCTGGCACCGAGGTGGGTTATCTGATGCGCCTGGTCCGCCAGGTCGTGCGGAAACACGCCCCGCTGCTGCTCGCCCGCGGCGTCCGCTGCCGCTTCCTCGGGGCCGCCGATCCGCGCATTCCTCGGGAACTGACGCAGGACTTCGATGACTTGACGACGCTGACCGCCGACAACCGGGGGATGACGCTGACCGTCGCGTTCGACCACGGCGGCCGCCGGGACATCGTCGAGGCCGCACGTTCGCTGATCCGCAGCGGGACACCCGCCGACGAGGTGACCGAACGGCTCTTCGCGGACCACCTGCCGTTTCCGGACACCCCGGACGTGGACCTCGTCATCCGCACCTCCGGCGAGCAGCGCATCTCCAACTTCATGCTCTGGCAGGTCGCCTACGCCGAGTGGGTCTTCCCCGAGGCGCTGTGGCCGGACTTCCGCGCCCCCGACTTCCTGGCCTGCCTGCACACCTACCGGCGGCGCGACCGCCGCTTCGGCGGCGTGCCGCCCCGGACGAACGGAGACCCGTCATGACGAGCGGAACGACCGAAACGGCGGACGAGGTGCGGCCGTTCGGCCCCGACTCCCAGTTCAGCGCACTGTTCGACGACCCGCGTTGGGCACTGGCCATGATCCGCGCCACCGTGCTGGAGGCGGCTCATCCGCAGATCGGTGCCGCCCTCGCCGACAACTCCACGTTCGTCGCCCACCCGTGGCGCCGGCTTCGCAACACCTTCCTCAGCATGCGGCGCATGTTCGACGCCGACCCGGCGGTGCGCGCGCGGGAGGCCGACCGGCTCAACCGGCTCCACGCCCGCATGAGCGGTTCGGACCCGGGCGGCCGGCCCTACGACGCGATGGACCGCGGTACCCGGGCATGGGTGGTGGCCACCCTCTTCGAGAGTGCCGTCACGATGTGCCGGCTGAGCGGCCAGCCGCTGGACCAGGAGCGGATGGTGCGGATGTACGCCGAGTACCGGGCGTTCCTCGCCGCGCTCGACGGTGACGCCGGGGCGCTGCCCGAGGACCTCCACGCCTTCTGGGGGTACTTCGACCGGGTCGTCGCCGACGCGTTGGAGAGTACCGAGGCGGCCCGCGTCATCCTCTACCGGCTCTTCGACCACCTGCCCGCACCCGCCCTGCTCGACGGCGCGCCGACGCTGTGGGCGGCCGGCCGTGCTGTCGCCGGTCCGCTCCTCGGCGCGATCACCGTCGCCTCACTCCCCGAGCCGTACCGGCGCCGGGCCGGCCTGCCGGAGATGCCGGGCGCCCAGACCCTGATGCAGGGCGCCTACCTGGCCGCCGGACTCGCGCGCTTCCTCCCCGCCGGCTGGCTCAATGCCGAGAGCATCATCGAGGTCCTCTCCCTGACGCCCGGCAGCGACGACCCCCGCGCGCGGACCGTGGCCGCCCTGCACGCCCGCATGAAACGGGCCTCGGCCCTGCTTCGCCTGCTCGCACCGCTGGGCAGCGGCACCGACCCGGACCAGACGGCCCCGGCGGCCCCGAAGGAGGGCGGACGCTCAGCGGAGGAGTTCTTCCGGCAGGTACTGGACCAGACCGGCGACGGACACCTCGACTGGCCTGATCTCGCCGCCATGGCCCGCGAGTTGTCCACTCGCCTCGACCTGGACGAACCCGAGGAGACCCGGCTCTACGACGCGTTCGCCGCCTGGTGGCGAGAGCTCCAGGCCGCTCTCGACACGGACGGGGACGGACGCGTCAGCGCCGAGGAGTACGCCGCCGCGGTCCCTTCCCCAGCCGGCCCCGCGCTCATCCGCGTCGCCGAGGTGGTCTTCGACGCCACCGACAAGGACGGGAACGGGACCATCGACGCGCAGGAGTACCGCACTCTCTTCCGCACCGCCTTCCACCGTGACCTCACCACCACGGACGGCGCATACGGCCGGAGCGCCTTCGTGGGTGACTTCCTCTCCTTCATGTCGGGCCGCCGCACGAGCACGCCGTACGACCCGCTGCTCGCCGACGCCTGAGACCGTGCGAGGCCGAGCCGTCGTCACAGAGCCCTGCCTCGCGCGGTGCGGGCCGAGCTCTTTCTGACGGGCAGACGCCGCACGCGGTGCGGTACGTGAGGGGCGGCAGCGGTCCGGAGAGGGCCTGCGGGCGCGGACGGGCACTCCGGCCGGCTTTTCGGGCGGGTCTCGGGCTTGTCGCCTCCGGACAGGGGCAGCGGAGGCGTTCGCGGTGGTCGGCGCGGCGGAAGCCGGATGCTGGTGCGGGCATCATCCCCGGGCACGCTCCTCCTCGGCGGATGCGGGAGGCCCAGGTTCCAGCCGGCCGTCCGGTCAGGCATCGATCCGTGGCGTCGGCGCGCGGGGACGAGCTGTCGCCACGGGTTCCCGGCTGCACCACCGATCGTGAAGCGCGTCGGCCCCGCCGCGCTTCCACAGCGTCCCGCCCACCCTCGCAGCGCTGGTTTCCGGTCGATGCCGACTTTTTCGCACGGCAACCACTGGACTGTCTTCGCAGCTCAGACGGTAGTTCGCGGTTGTACCACCAACTTTCGTCCATATGCTGGACACCCTGCGAGGCGTCCGCGCACCGGCCCCGAGCTGGCCGAACGGCCATTCGGTAGGGCATGTGCGCGCGAGTCGGGCCGGAAAGTACTGATCGATGTGCACTCACTGGCTGCAAGCATCAGACTCCCCACCGCAACCACCCCCCGAGTCGAAGGAGATGCACTCATGCGTTACCACCTCATCAGGACCGGTGCGATCACCACGTTGTCCACGCTCCTGATGACCGGTGCGACCGCGCTGGGCGTCGCACAGGCCCAGCCTGCTCAGCCTGCCGGCCTCTACGCCCCGTCGGCGCTCGTCCTCTCGGTCGGCGAGGGCAGCAGCAGCGCCGAGTCCGCCACCGTCCAGCGCGCCGTGACCCTGAGCTGTGCGCCCCGCCCCAGTGGCACCCATCCCTCGCCCGCTGCGGCCTGCACGGAACTCCGGTCCGTGCAGGGAGACTTCGCTCAGCTGACCAGGCCGCTGCCGCAGGGGAACTGCACGCGTCAGTGGGACCCCGTCGTCCTCAACGCCTCGGGTGTGTGGCAGGGCCGCAACGTCTCCTGGTCGGCCACCTTCGGCAACGCCTGCGAGATGCAGGCGAGTCTGGCCGCGGGGCCGGTCTTCGCCTTCTGACCGGGTACTCCGGCACGAGGGGCCGGCGCCCGGCGTCGGCCCCTCACCCATGGCGCCCCACCCCCGCCGTACCCGCCTGCCGGCAGACCGGCGGGGGCGGGCACGGGCCTCTCGGCCCTGCGCCCGGGAGAGCGTGG
>NZ_JBEXWB010000496.1:0-3549 GCF_040629645.1 Streptomyces sp. NPDC005899
CGGGCACCGCACGGGTGCCCGGCCTCCGCCGTGTGCGGCCGGCGGTCCGGCCGCGCGGTCAGTCGTCCGGGTCGGCCCGCTCCAGTGCGGGGCGCTGGCCGGCCGCGGACTCCGTGAGCAGGTAGTCGGCGGCAGCGGTGTCCGTGACGAGGCTGGTGACCAGACCCGAGCGCAGGACCGCGCCGATCGCGGCCGCCTTGCGCTGCCCGCCCGCGATGGCCACGACCTCGGGGATCCGGCGCAGCCGGTCCGCCTCCACGGTGATGCACCGCTCGCCCAGGTCGCGGCCGACCCGGCGGCCGTCCGAGTCGAAGAGGTGAGCGGACATCTCCGCGGCCACACCGAGGGAGGCGTAGTGCGCGCGCTCCTCGTCGGACAGCATGTCGTGCACGGTCGAGATGCCGGGCTCCCAGGAACCGATGGACACCGCGGCGACCGTCACCTTGTCGAAGTACTCGAAGGCGCGGGCGATCCCCGTCTGGTGGCGCAGGGCCGCCGCCGTCGCCGGATCCGGCAGCAGCATCGGGGCGTAGATCGGGTGGGCCTCGCCGCCCGAGACCTGGGCCGCTCGGCGGACCGCCTCGACCGAGCCGCGCTCGGCCGTCCCGGCGTCGTACACCCCCGTGAGCTGGACCACCGTGCACGGTGGCAGCCGGTCCAGGGCCGCCGCCATGTGGATCGTGGAGCGGCCCCAGGCCAGACCGAGGACATCGCCCTCGTTCACCAGCTCGCCCAGGAGCTCGGCCGCCACCTCGCCCAGGTTCTCCGGGTCGGCGGCGTCGTCCTGCTCCTCCGCCGGTGACTCGACCACGACCGCGTGCCGCAGGCCGTACCGCGCGCGGAGCGCGTCGGAACGCTCCGCGTCCAGCTCCGCCGGTACCCGGATCTCGATCCGTACGAGATCACGCTCGAGCGCCGTCTCCAGGACCCGGGCCACCTTGAAGCGGCTCACGCCGAACTCCTCGGCGATCTGGATCTTGGATTTCCCCTCGAGATAGAACCGGCGCGCCATGGCCGCCGCCTGCACCAGCTCCGCGGGTCCCATCCGCATGGCTGACCGACCCGCCGAGATGCCAGACACCGCGATCTCCTCACTGCCGTTCACGCGCTCGATACGCCGTTCATCCTGTCAGACACTGCGATCCTCGATCCGGCCCGTCGGGCCGCGTTCATCCGCCCTTCGTTCAGTGTGCGCACGCCCAGGGCGCGGTGGCGGTGACCGCGTCCGCCTGCCGGCGCAGCGCGCGCACGGCCTCGGCCGGGTCCTGCGCCCCGTACACCGCCGAGCCGGCGACGAAGACGTCCGCGCCCGCCTCGGCGCAGCGCTCGATGGTGGCGGCGGAGACCCCGCCGTCGACCTGGAGCCACAGCTGGAGCCCGTGCTTGGAGATCAGCTCCCGGGTACGCCGGATCTTCGGCAGCATGATGTCCAGGAACGCCTGGCCGCCGAAGCCCGGCTCCACCGTCATGATCAGCAGCATGTCGAGCTCGGGGAGCAGGTCCTCGTACGGCTCGATCGGGGTGGCCGGTTTCAGCGCCATGGAGGCGCGCGCACCCTTCGCCCTGATCTCCCGCGCCAGCCGTACCGGCGCCGCGGCGGCCTCCGCGTGGAAGGTGACGGAGCCGGCGCCGGCCTCCACGTACTGCGGAGCCCAGCGGTCGGCGTCCTCGATCATCAGGTGGCAGTCCAGCGGGGTGTCCGTCGCCCTGCTCAGCGCTTCCACGACCGGCACACCGAGTGTCAGGTTGGGCACGAAGTGGTTGTCCATGACATCGACATGGAGCCAGTCGGCGCCTTCGACGGCCTCGGCCTCCTCGGCGAGGCGCGCGAAGTCGGCGGACAGGATACTGGGGTTGATCTGGGCCATGCACCCAAGCCTGCCATGTTCCGCGCCACTTCCCCGCCTCGGTGCGCCCCAAAGCCTCACGGGATCATTACGGTTCGCGCATTCCCGGCTTTTCGACCCGCCCCGGCCCGCCGTCCCGGCCGTCAGCCCGTCCGGCGCAGCAGGGCCAGGTACATCGCGTCCGTGCCGTGCAGGTGCGGCCACAGCTGGACGTCGGGCCCGTCGCCCAGGGCCGGCACGCCCGGGAGCAGCGGGCGGGCGTCCACCCACTCCGCCTCGGCGGGTGCTCCCCCGCGCCCCCTGAGCACGTCCTCGACGACGACCCGGGTCTCCGCGAGGTGGGGTGAGCACGTCGCGTAGCCGACGACCCCGCCGACCCGGACGGCCTTCAACGCCTCGCGCAGCAGGCCCCGTTGCAGGGGCGCGAAGCTCTCGAGGTCCTCCGGGCGGCGCCGCCAGCGCGACTCCGGCCGCCGCCGCAGCGCGCCGAGTCCGGAACAGGGGACGTCCATCAGGACCCGGTCGAAGGAGCCGGACCGCCACGGCGGCCTGGTGCCGTCCGCGGTGACCACCTGGTACGGGCCCGGGTTGCCGGCCAGGGCGCGCCCGACGAGCCGGGCGCGGTGCGGCTGCTTCTCGGCGGCGAGGAGCGACGCGCCCCTCCCGGCGGCGAGCGCGGCGAGCAGGGCGGCCTTGCCTCCCGGGCCGGCGCAGCCGTCGAGCCACCGGGTGTCGCGGCCCTCGACGGGCGCGGCGGCGAGGGCCGCGGCGACGAGCTGGCTGCCCTCGTCCTGCACGCCCGCGCTGCCGTCCCGCACGGCGGCCAGGGCGCCGGGCTCTCCCCCCTCGGCCATCCGCACGGCGTAGGGGGACCAGCGGCCCGGGAGGCCGCTCTCCTCACCGAGGGCGGCCAGCAGCTCCTCGGGGGTGGAGCGGCCGGGCCGGGCGGCCAGCGTGACCTCGGGCCTCTCGTTGTCCGCCTCCAGGAGGTCCTCGATCCCGGCACGGCCACCACCGAGGGCGTCCCAGAGGGCGGAGACGATCCAGCGCGGGTGCGAGTGCACGAGGGAGAGGTGGGCCTCGGCGTCCTCGTCGTAGGGCGGGGCGACGCGCTTCACCCAGCCGTCCAGGTCGTCGGCGGCGACCTTGCGCAGCACCGCGTTGACGAACTTGGCGCGGCCCTCGCCCAGCACGACCCTCGCCAGCTCGACGCTGGCGGACACGGCCGCGTGGGTGGGGATGCGGGTGCCCAGCAGCTGGTGCACGCCCATGTTCAGCACGTCGAGCACCGGCGGATCGACCTCGCGCAGCGGCCGGTCGATGCAGGCGGCCACGATCGCGTCGTACGTGCCCTGCCGGCGCAGTGTCCCGTAGACCAGCTCGGTCGCCAGTGCCGCGTCCCGGCCGTCGAAGTCACCCTTGGCGCGGGCCTTCCTCAGGAGCGGCGGCAGGACGAGGTTGGCGTACGCGTCCCGTTCGTCGACGGCCCTGAGGGCCTCGAAGGCGAGGAAGCGGACGGGGTCCTTCTGCGGGCGGCGGTGCTGCTTGGCCGGACGGCGACGCTGCTGGTCGTTCACGTGAAAGGTGCTCCGCTGATGGTGAGGGGGCGAACCTCTCCAGCGTACGTCGGCCACGCCCGCCACCCGTCCGGGAGGGGCGGGGCGGTACGGCCCGGCGGCACGCCGCGCGGGCGGTGCCCGCC
>NZ_JBEXWB010000497.1:0-3541 GCF_040629645.1 Streptomyces sp. NPDC005899
CGCGAGCGGCCCTGGTTCGACGCCCGGCGCCTGGACATCGATCTGCTGCTGTGGCGGCTGCGGGACCAGCCGGACCTGGCGTCCTTCGTGGAGCGGGCGATCGGGCCGCTCCGCGAGCACGACCGGTCCGCGCGCCCCCCGCTGCTGCCCACGCTCGAGGCGTACGTGGCCCACGCCGGCCGCAAGGCGGAGGCCGCCCGCGAACTGCACCTGAACCGGCAGACGCTCTACAACCGGCTGGCCCGCATCGGGGAACTGCTCGCCGCCGACCTGGACGACCCGGAGACGGTGCTGGCCCTCGGGCTCGCTCTGCGGGCCCGCCGCCACACCGCCTGAGGCTCAGGTGGGCGGCGCCACCGGAGGCCGGGCCAGCTCGTCGTAGACGGACAGCACGTGGGCGACCACGTCGTCCTCGGTCGGCCAGCCCGCGGCCTGCGTCCGGCCGGCCCCGGCGAGCCGCTTCCGCCGGCCCGGATCGCCGAGGAGCCCGGTCACCGTGCGGGCCAGCGCCTGCGCGTCCCCGTACGGCACCCGGGCGGCCGCCTCGCCGACGAGCTCGGACAGCGTGTCCGGCCCGGCGGCGACCAGGGGTACGCCGAGCCTCAGCGCCTCCTGGGCCAGCACCGGCCGGGCCTCCCCCGTGCCGGGCAGGATCGCCAGGTCGGCGGCGGCGAGGATCTCGCCGAGACGGTCCGGGCCGGCCAGGACGACGGGCAGCCCTTCCCCGGCGGCCCTCGGGCCGAGGTCCGCCGTCCGGCGCTCGTCCCCGACGACGACCAGCAGGGGCACGGGGTCGTGCGTACGCCAGACGCGTGCGGCGTCCAGGAGCGTTCCGCAGCCGTGCTGAGGTACGGGCGCGGCCACCGACACCAGCAACGGGCTGCCGGTCGCGCCGAGTTCCGCGCGCACCTTGCCGTCGTCGCGGGCGGGCGGGTGGAGGGCGGTCGCCTCGTCGGCCGTGCCGTCGGGGTCAGTGCCGTCGCCGTCCGGTGCGAGGCGGCTCGCCACCACGGCCGCGCGGGCGAGCCGGGCGTCCCGGGCACCCCGGCGGCGGGCCCGGTCGACCAGTTCCGTCGACGTGCCGAGCACGACGGCCGCCGCCCGGGCCGCCCTGCGCTCCATCAGGGACAGCAGCCGGCCGCGGGCGCCCTCCGCCGGGGCCGGGGTGTGCCAGGTCATGACCAGGGGGGTGCTGCGGCCGCTGAGCGCGATGCCGGCGCGGACCGCGGCGTGCAGGCCGTGCGCGTGGACGACGTCCGCGTCGGCGCAGGCCGCTCGCAGTGCGGCCACGGCCGCCGGATCACCGCGCCGGGGCACGGGGGCGAAGCGCGCCCCGGTGGCCGGGAAGCCGTGAGGGCCGTCCGCACCGGGCGGAGCGCAGACGGTGACGCGCACCCCGCGGGCGACCAGTCCGGCGGCGAGCGAGGTGACATGCGCCCTGCTGCCCGCGCCGCCGCCCAGGACTTGGACCGTACGCAGCTGTGACACGTTGGATGGCTCCCGGGGCTCCCGAGTCGGCGGAACGGACAGCGCCAAGGATGCCAGTCCGTACGCACGTTCAGGCACCGGAGAAACGTTGTTGCGCGACGAGGGGCGACGGCTCTCCCGCTCGTCTCACTCGTACGAGTGAGACGAGCGGGGCGATGCTGACGACCGCCCCGCCGTTCCGCCCGACCGTACGGCCTATCCGCCCGCCCGGGCGGTCTCCAGGAGCTCCTCCGCGTGGGCGCGGGCCGTTTCGGAGTCCTCCTGCCCGGCCAGCATCCGGGAGAGTTCCCGGACCCGGTCCTCACCCCGAAGGACGGTCACGCCGCTGCGGGTGACCGAGCCGTCGACCGTCTTCTCGACCAGCAGCTGCCGGTCGGCGAACGCGGCCACCTGGGGCAGGTGGGTGACCACCACGACCTGCGCGGACCGGGCGAGCTTCGCGAGCCTCCGCCCGACCTCCACGGCGGCCTTCCCGCCGACGCCCGCGTCGACCTCGTCGAAGAGGTACGTCGGCACCGGGTCCGAGCCCGCGAAGACGACCTCGACGGCGAGCATCACCCGGGACAGCTCGCCGCCGGAGGCGCCCTTGGCGATGGGCCGGGGCTGGGCGCCGGGGTGGGGGGCCAGCAGCAGCTCCACCTCGTCGGCCCCCGACGGCCCGTAGACCACGCTCCGGCCCCCGACGTCGATGCCGGACGCCTCGTCCGCCGCCTCGGTCTGCCGGACGGCGAAGGAGACCCGGGCGTGCGGCATGGCGAGGGACGCCAGTTCCCCGGTCACCGCCTCGGCGAAGCGTGCCGCCGCCTCCGTGCGCGCGTCGGTCAGCGCCTGCCCGAGCGCGGAGAGCTCGCCGCGGAGCGCGTCGCGCTCCGCCGTCAGCTCACCGATCCGGTCGTCGTCGCCCTCCAGCTCGGTCAGCCGGCCGGCCCCTTCCTGCGCCCAGGCCAGCACGGCGGCCGCGTCCTGACCGTCCCGGCCGTACTTGCGGGTGAGCGCCGTGAGCGCGGCACGCCGCTCCTCGACGGCGGCCAGCCGCAGCGGGTCGGCGTCCAGCTGGTCGGCGTACCCGGCCAGTTCGCCGGCCACGTCCGCCAGCAGGATCGAGATCTCACCGATCCGGTCGGCGAGCGCGGCCAGCGCCGGGTCGTGCGCCCGCACGGCGTCCAGGGACCGCCCGGCGGCGGCGACCACGGTGGTGGCGTCCACGCCTTCGGGATCCTCCGGGTCGCCCGCGAGGGCGCCGTGCGCGAGGGCCGCCGCGGAGGCGAGGGCCTCGGCGTGGCCGAGCCGTTCGGCCTCCGCGGCGAGGTCGGTGTCCTCCCCCGCCAGCGGCTCGACCGCCGCGATCTCGTCGAGGCCGAAGCGCAGCAGGTCCGCCTCCTGGGCCCGTTCCCTGGCCCGGGTGGTCAGCTCGTCCAGCTCGGTGCTCACCGCGCGCAACCGCCGGTAGGCCGCCGCGTACGCCGCGTGGGGCACCGCGACGCCGTCGCCCGCGTAACGGTCGAGGGCCTGCCGCTGCCGGGCGGGCTTGAGCAGTCCCTGCTGGTCGGTCTGGCCGTGTACGGCGACGAGCTCGTCGGCGAGTTCGGCGAGCACCCCGACGGGCACGGACCTTCCGCCGAGGTGGGCCCGGGAGCGCCCTTCGGCCGAGACGGTACGGCTGATGAGCAGCGCGCCGTCCTCGACCTCACCGCCGGCCTCCTCGGCGCGCAGCACCGCCGCGTCGCCCGGGGACACCGTGATCCGCCCCTCCACGACCGCGGCTTTCGCACCGACCCGCACCAGGGCGGGATCGGCGCGCCCGCCGAGCAGCAGCCCGAGGCTGGTGACGACCATGGTCTTGCCCGCGCCGGTCTCACCCGTCACCGCGGTGAAACCGGGTGACAGCTCCACCACCGCGTCGTCGATGACTCCGAGCGACCGTATCCGCATCTCCTCCAACACGGACATGACCTTACGAGGTCCGGACCCCGGCACGCTAACGGCCTCGCCCGCGACGGGGAGCGGATCGGCGAACGGCGGCGCACGGCCGCGGCGGCCCGGCGAGGCGGGG
>NZ_JBEXWB010000498.1:0-3539 GCF_040629645.1 Streptomyces sp. NPDC005899
GCCGCCGGCCGCACCGGGGCGCTGCGCACGGTCGCCGCCTTCGCCCGCTGCCGGCTGACCGGGGTTCTGGGCGTGCTGGGGCGAGGAACCGCGGTCGTTCCCGCCGCGCGGCTCCTGATCCGCCGGAGCTTCCCCTCGGCCCTGGCGGGGCTGGGGAGACCCCATGCCATCCCTCTTGAAACGTCCCTGCACTAGCGTCGCAACCTCTGGACCAGGCGTCCCTCCGCTGGGGCGGGCGGGACGGTGTCGGCGTCGTGGGGCGCTGGACGCGCCCCATGGTGGTCGTGAGTGACCGGCGTACTTCCCCCTCCCGCCGCTCACTGGCGCTGCGTTGCGCCTCTGCGCGCCGGGTCCGAACCCGCGGCGGTGCGTGGAATTCCAGCACAGTGGCGGATCTCCAACAAGGCCCACGTACCGGGCTGTGACCTGGATGACACGGTGTGATGGGTGCGTAACAAGCGGTGGGGCGCGTTCACGGTCAAACCGGACGATCCGGGTTGCATCCGTCCCAGGTGCGGGGTGTCCCAGTCGACATGATCGGGAGCGGAATGAGAGATTCACTTACGTAATGTCCGATTTGCTTGGCGTGACCGCCTGTCCTTTATGGGGTTATTGTCGGCAACTTCGTGAGCAAACTCACACCATGATCGCCGTCTCATCCCGGCCATGAGGGGGAATCGGATGTTTAGCCTGACGCTTTACAGGGATAGCGAATCCGACAACCGGCGCCCCCTCAGGGCGGCGCCCCAGCGACAAGGGTCCACACGGCAGATGAAGACGACGATGACGTTCCGCAACATTGCCAACCCCCGGCGCACCACGCTGGCGCACCTGGAGGACGCCCAGGCGCTGAGCACGCCGGAGCAGCGGGAGCACGCCGTCGACCTGCCCACCCGGACGGCCAACCCCCGCCGCACCATCCTCATGGAAGCGCCCGCCACGGCCGCTCGCTGATCGGCGCGGGCCCCCTCCCGCCCGAGCCGGCGGGGACTGCCCCGCGGCGTCCGGCACGCGGACGTCCGGCGTCCGCCGTAAGCCCTGGTGGTACGGCTGCCGGGGCTCCCGTCCGGCCCGCGGCCGCACGCGCCGGACGACGCCCCGGACGCGGCGGATCCCGCCGGGCGAGGCGATAGCCTGGAGCGTCAGTCTTCAGCCAGCCAGCAAGTGAGGGGCGACAGCATCCCGTGCGCATCGCCAGGTTCTCCATCGACGGCAATGTCGCCTTCGGCGCGGTCGAGGGCGACAGCCCCGACAGCCTCGTCCTCGACATCATCAAGGGCATCCCGTACGCCGACTTCGAGCTCTCCGGGACCAAGGTCCCGCTGAAGAAGGTCCGGCTGCTGCCGCCCGTGCTCCCCAACAAGGTCGTGGCCATCGGCCGCAACTACGCGGAACACGCCGCCGAACTCGGCAACGAGGTCCCGGATGTGCCCGTCGCCTTCTTCAAGCCCACCACCTCGGTCATCGGCTCCGGCGACTCCATCGAGTACCCCTCCTTCTCCGAGGAACTGCACCACGAGGCCGAACTGGCCGTGGTGATCGGCCGCATGTGCCGCGAGGTGCCGCGTGAGCGCGTCAAGGACGTGATCTTCGGCTACACCTGCGCCAACGACGTCACCGCCCGCGACGTCCAGCGCCGCGAGAGCCAGTGGGCCAGGGCGAAGGGCTTCGACACCTCCTGCCCGCTCGGTCCCTGGGTGGAGACGGACATCGACCCCGCCGACCTGGCGATCCAGGCCACGGTCAACGGCGAGCAGCGCCAGCTGGGCCGTACGGGCGACATGATCCGGTCCGTCGAGGACCTGGTCGTCCACCTCACGGAAGCCATGACACTGCTCCCGGGCGACGTCATCCTCACCGGGACACCCGCGGGGGTCGGCCCCCTGCGCGTCGGCGACGAGGTCGCCGTCACCATCGAAGGCATCGGCACTCTCACCAACAAGGTGATCAAGCGTGGTTAACGCACCCGTCCGCGTACGTTTCTGTCCCTCCCCGACCGGCAACCCCCACGTCGGCCTGGTCCGGACAGCTCTCTTCAACTGGGCCTTCGCCCGGCACCACCAGGGCACCCTGGTCTTCCGCATCGAGGACACCGACGCGGCGCGCGACTCCGAGGAGTCCTACCAGCAGCTGCTCGACTCGATGCGCTGGCTCGGCCTCGACTGGGACGAGGGCCCGGAGACCGGCGGCCCGCACGCCCCGTACCGCCAGTCGCAGCGGATGGACCTCTACAAGGACGTCGCGGCCAAACTGCTCGCGGCCGGGTACGCGTACCCCTGCTACTGCACCACCGAGGAGCTCGACACCCGCCGCGACGCCGCCCGCGCCGCCGGCAGGCCGTCCGGCTACGACGGGCACTGCCGCGACCTGAGCGACGAGCGGAAGGCCGCGTACGAGGCCGAGGGCCGCACGTCGATCGTCCGCTTCCGGATGCCCGACGAGGCGATCACCTTCACCGACCTCGTCCGCGGCGACATCACCGTCCAGCCGGAGAACGTGCCGGACTACGGCATCGTCCGCGCCAACGGCGCCCCGCTCTACACGCTGGTCAACCCGGTCGACGACGCGCTGATGGAGATCACCCACGTCCTGCGCGGCGAGGACCTGCTCTCCTCCACCCCCCGCCAGATCGCCCTCTACCGGGCGCTCATCGAGCTGGGCATCGCCAAGGACACCCCGGCCTTCGGGCACCTGCCGTACGTCATGGGGGAGGGAAACAAGAAGCTCTCCAAGCGCGACCCGCAGGCCTCGCTCAACCTCTACCGCGAGCGCGGCTTCCTGCCCGAGGGGCTGCTCAACTACCTCTCGCTGCTCGGCTGGTCGATCGCCGAGGACCGCGACATCTTCACCCGCGACGAGCTGGTCGCGGCGTTCGACATCGCCGGCGTCAACGCCAACCCGGCACGCTTCGACCTCAAGAAGGCCGAGCACATCAACGCCGAGCACGTGCGCGCGATGGACGTGAAGGCGTTCACCGAGGCGTGCGGACCCTGGCTGAAGGCGCCGTTCGCCCCCTGGGCGCCCGAGTCCTTCGACGCGGAGCAGTTCGCCGAGATCGCCCCGCACGCCCAGACCCGTGTGACGGTCCTCTCGGACATCACGGCCAACGTCGACTTCCTCTTCCTGGACGAGCCCGTCCAGGACGAGGCGTCCTGGGCCAAGGCCATGAAGGAGGGTTCCGACGCCCTGCTCGTCACGGCCCGGGCCGAGCTCATCGCCGCCGAGTGGAACGCCGAGGCCCTGAAGGCCGCCGTCCTCACCGCGGGCGAGCAGCACGGCCTCAAGCTCGGCAAGGCGCAGGCCCCGGTGCGCGTCGCCGTCACGGGCCGCACGGTCGGCCTGCCGCTCTTCGAGTCCCTGGAGATCCTGGGCCGCGAGAAGACGATCGCCCGCATCGACGCGGCGCTGGTCAAGCTGGCCGCGTAGCGGACCGGTACGGCCCGACGGGCGGGCGCCGGGGGCGAGCCCCCGGCCCCCCCGCGGGGGGTCCGGGGCCAACCCGGGCCCCCGCCCCGACACCGCCGGCCCGGAAGGGGGCC
>NZ_JBEXWB010000499.1:0-3523 GCF_040629645.1 Streptomyces sp. NPDC005899
CCCGTGCGGATGCGGGCTGCGGGGCAGGCGTTGCTGGAGCGGCACGCGAACCTGCGGACCGCGTTCGTGCCGCACGGGGGCAGCGGCTGGGTGCAGCTGGTCACCGAGGGTGTCGAGCTGCCGTGGCGGGAGGTGGACCTGCGGCACCTGCCCGAGGCGGAACGTCACGCGGAGCTGGAGCGCTTCCTGGCCGAGGACCACACGGTCCACTTCGACCCGGCCGCCCCGCCGCTGCTGCGGCTGGCACTGGTGCGCATGACCGAGGACCACTCCGAACTGGTCCTCACCACCCACCACGTCCTGTTCGACGGCTGGTCCATCCCCGTCCTCATGCAGGACCTGCTGCGGCTCTACGGCGCCTCCGGCGCCGCCTCCGCGCTGCCGCAGGTGCGCGGATACCGGGACTTCCTCGTCTGGCTGGACGGCCAGGACCACGACGCCGCCGCACAGGCCTGGGCCACCGAGCTCGAGGGCGTCGACGAACCCACCCTCCTCGCCCCGGTCGCGCCGGGCGGAGCCTCCCGGCCCGCAACCGGCTTCGGCAGTGTCGACGCCACCCTGCCCGAGGCCGAGGCGCACCTCGTCGCCCGGCGTGCGGGTGAGCTCGGCGTGACGGTGAACACCCTGGTCCAGGGCGCCTGGGCGCTGCTGCTGGGTCAGTTGACCGGGCGTCAGGACGTGGTGTTCGGGGCCACCGTGTCGGGGCGGCCGCCGGCCGTGGGCGGCGTCGACTCCATGATCGGCATGTTCATCAACACGCTGCCCGTGCGCGTCCCGCTGTCACCGGCGGCCACCCTCGCCGAGCTCATGACCGGCATCCAGCACCGCCAGGCCGCGCTCATGGAACACCACCACCACGGTCTCACCGACATCCAGCGGAGCACCGGGCTGCAGACCCTGTTCGACACCCTCGTCGTCTTCGAGTCCTACCCGGCCGACTCGGCCGCCCTGGCCGAGGCCAACGACGCTGCCGGCATCACCTGCACCGGCATCCGCCCCTTCTCCACCACCCACTACCCCCTGATGCTGGCAGCCGACCTGGACCCCTACCTGCGGGTCACCCTCCAGTACCAGGACGGTGTGCTCGACCGCCCGTACGTCGAGGAGATCGCCCGGCGGTTCCGGACCGTGCTGTGGAGCCTGGTCACCGAGTCCGGGCGGACGCTCGCCGAGGTGGACCTGCTCACCGCCGACGAGCGGGAGTACCTGATCACGGGGCTGAACGACACCGCGGCCGCGGTGCCGGACCTCACGCTGCCCGAGGTCTTCGAGCAGCAGGCCGCCCGGACCCCGGACGCCACCGCGCTGATCTCCGGCGAGCTCACCCTCACCTACGGCGAGCTGAACCGGCGGGCCAACCGCCTCGCCCACTGGCTCATCGCCCGGGGCGTCCGACCGGAGGCCCGGGTGGCCGTGGCGCTGCCGCGGTCCGCCGAGCAGCTGGTGGCGCTCCTCGCGGTGACGAAGGCCGGTGGCGCCTGGCTGCCCGTGGATCCCGGCTACCCCGCCGACCGGATCGCCTTCCTGCTGGAGGACGCCGAGCCGATGCTGACGCTGACGTCGGTGGAGTTCGCCGGCGGCCTGCCCGGCGGCATTCCCACCGCGTCGCTCGACGACCCCGACCCGGCCACGCGCCCGGAGGGCGGATCGGAGGCGGACCCGACCGACGCCGACCGGCTCGCCCCCCTGGACCCGCGCCACCCCGTGTACGTGATCTACACCTCCGGGTCGACCGGTCTGCCCAAGGGCGTCGTCGTCCCGCACAAGGCCCTGGCCTCCCTGGCCCGCACGGAGATCGAGCGCTTCGAGGTGACGCCCGAGTCGCGGGTGCTGGCCTGCACGTCACCGAGCTTCGACATCTCCGTCATGGAGTGGCTCGTCGCCTTCGCCGCCGGTGCCACCCTCGTGGTGCCTCCGGGCCGGCAGGTGGGCGAGGTGCTCGCGGCCACCCTCACCGACGCGGAGATCAGCGTCGGTCTCATCGCCACGGCCACGCTGGCCTCGGTGCCGCCCCGGCCGTTCCCCCACCTGCGCACGCTCGGCGTCGGCGGGGAGGCCGTACCGCCGGGCATCGTGGAGACCTGGTCGCCGGGCCGCAGGCTGATCAACGGCTTCGGTCCCACCGAGACCACCTGTGTCGCCACACTCAGCGACCCGCTCACCGCGGACGGCGGCGCCCCGCCCATCGGGCGCGCCGTGCTCAACACCCGTCTGTACGTGCTCGACGCCTGGTTGCGGCCGGTGCCCCTCGGTGTGCCGGGCGAGCTGTACATCGCGGGAGGAGGACTCGGCCGCGGTTACCTGGACCGGTACTCGCTGACCGCGGAACGCTTCGTCGCCGATCCGTTCGGGGACCCGGGGAGCCGGATGTACCGCACCGGCGACCAGGTACGCCGCCGTCCGGACGGCCAGCTCGACTACCTCGGACGCATCGACGACCAGGTGAAGATCCGCGGGTTCCGCATCGAGCCGGGCGAGATCGCGTCCGTCCTGGACACCCACCCCGGAGTGGCCCGGGCCACGGTGCTCGCCCTGGCCGGCCGCACCGCGGCCATGGGCAAGCGGCTGGTGGGCTACGTCGTCCCGCGTGACGGCGACACCACCCCCGAGCAGCTGCGCGCCTTCCTCGCCGAGCGGCTGCCCGAGCACATGGTGCCCACGGCCTTCGTCCTCCTGGACCACCTGCCCATGACACCGAACGGGAAGCTGGACAAGGCCGCGCTCCCGGAACCGGAGGTCACCGGTGCGGAGTACCGGGCCCCGCGCACCGGCGACGAACGACTGCTCGCCGGCCTGTTCGCCGAGCTTCTCGGGCTCGAGCGGGTCGGGATCGACGACAACTTCTTCGCGCTCGGCGGGCACTCGCTGCTGGTGACCCGGCTGGTCAGCCGCATCCGGGAGACGGCCGGGGCCGAGGTCGCGGTCCGTGCGGTCTTCGACGCGCCGACGATCGCCGCACTGGCGGCCCACCTGCCGGCGGGAGGCGCGGTGCGCCCGGCGCTCCGCCGGAGCGAGGCGGTCGACGGCCCGGTGCCGCTGTCCTTCGCGCAGCGCCGGCTGTGGTTCATGCACCGCTTCGACGGACCGTCCGCCACCTACAACATCCCCCTGGCGCTCCGCCTGCGCGGGACCGTGGACGCGGGCGCCCTGGAGGCGGCGCTGCGGGACGTGGTGGTGCGGCACGAGAGCCTGCGCACGGTGTTCGGTGAGGACGAGGCCGGCGTGGCGCACCAGAAGGTGCTGCCCGCGGGCGGCTTCGAGCTGCTGATGCCCGTGATCGACCTGGCTCCCGAGGAGATGGAGGACGCCGTCGCCCGCGCGATGGGCCACCGCTTCGACCTGGCCACGGAGATACCGATCCGCGCCACCCTCTTCCGCGGTGCACCGCAGGAGTACGTCCTCGCGCTGGTGACGCACCACATCGCCGCCGACGGTGAGTCGATGGGGCCGCTGGCCAGGGACTTGTCGCGGGCGTACCGGGCTCGGTGCGAGGGCGCGGCTCCGGTGTGGGACGAGTTGCCGG
>NZ_JBEXWB010000500.1:0-3523 GCF_040629645.1 Streptomyces sp. NPDC005899
CCGGCGCATGCCGGATGTGCGGCAGGAGACTTTGGGGAGATCGACCTCAAGGGGGCGTCCTCCTGTGATCAGCGCCCTCTGGCGCCAGGCCCACCCCCCTGCGCTCACCCGCCCCCGGCGTTAGGCCCACCCCCTGCGCTCGCCCGTCCCCGAGGCCATGCGCCCCCAACGTCCGGCCCGCCGTCCGGCTCGTCGCGATTCGACTGAGCCCACTTGAGTCACTCGGTGCTTATGGGCGCGTCCCTTCTGTCACTCTGTCGTAGACGTCAGCGGCGTTTCGCGAGAACTGTCAGGAGCCGCACCGTGGGGCCCATTCCCTTGCAGCGGGACATCGTTCAGCGTCCCGGATCCGTCGCCGCCGGTCAGGGCGGCGACCCCCGTCTGGTCACCCGTACGAGCCTGCCCGGCATCCTGCCGGCCCCCTCCGCGGGCCGGCGGTTCGTCCGTGCGGCGCTCGCCGACTGGACCGCGCTCGGCCTGCCCTCCACAGGAGGGTTCGGTGAGCGGCTCGTCGACGACGCGGTGACCGTGGCGAACGAACTGGTCACCAACGCCGTCGTGCACGCGGGCACGACGGTCGAACTCCTCCTCAGACTGGAGGAGGCGGCCGGACAGGACCCCGCCGCGCTGGTCGTGGAGATCACCGACCACCACCCCGCCCGTTCGGTGCGCGACGGCCGGGCCGAACGGCCGGATCCCGCCGAATACGGCCGCGGCCTCCAGCTCGTGGCCACCCTCGCCGAATCGTGGGGCATCACCTACCGCACCGGCCTCAAGACCGTCTGGGCCCGCCTCCCCGCAGACGACCGGGAGGGCGTCCCCGAGCCTCCGCAGGCCGAGGAGGCCGCCCGCCGGCGTGGGCCGCGCGCCGCCGAGATCCTCGCCCCCGTGGTCCGGCGTGCCGGACGCGACGACGCGGAATGGGCCGGCGGCGGGGCGCTCTCCTTCCTGGCCGAGGCGTCCGACCTGCTCGCGGGCCAGCTCGACGAGGACCTCGTGGCGTCGATAGCCGGGCAGCTCCTGGTGCCCAGGCTCGCGGACTGGTGCGCGATCTGGCTGGAGAGCGACGGCGCCGGCCCCGCAGCGGTGCCACGGCTCGCCGGGGTGTGGCACAGCGACGAGGAGGGGGGAGCGCTGCTCCGCCCGGAGCTGGAGAAGGAGCCGCTCCGCTTACCCGGAAGCGTCGGCACCGCACCCGTTCCCGTGCCGTGGCCCCGCGGCACCACCGCGGAGCGCCGCGGGAGCACCGGTGCCGCGCTCGCCCACCGCATCACCTCGGGCGGACGCACGCTGGGTACCGTGCTCGTGGGCCGGGAGGGCGTCACCCGGATTCCCGAGGAGGTGGCCGGCCTCATCGCGGACTTCGTGCGCCGCGTCGGGCTCGCCGTGGGCGCCGCCCGCGCCTACACCCGTCAGGCCACGATCAGCCGCATCCTGCAACGCGGACTGCTGCCCAGCAAGGTGGCCGAGATACCCGGGGTCACCAGCGCACTGGTGTACGAGCCCGGGGACGACGGGGTGGTCGGAGGCGACTTCTACGATCTCTTCCCGTGCCCCGGCGGCCGCTGGTGCTTCGTGCTCGGTGACGTCCAGGGGAGCGGACCGGAGGCCGCCGTCGTGACCGGCCTCGCCCGCCCGTGGCTGCGCCTGCTGTCCCGCGAGGGCTTCCGTGTCGGGGAGGTGCTCGACCGGCTCAACCGGCTGCTCCTGGACGACGCCATGGAGGCGGCCGAGGCCGCCGCCCTGATGGTCGCCGCGGCGGGCGGGCAGCAGATCCGGGACGGCCTGCTGCGGACCCCCGACGGCATGCGGGACGGCCTGCAGACCCCCGACGGCACCCAGTCCCGCTTCCTGTCCCTGCTCTACGGCGACATCGTCCCGCTGCCTGACGGCGGCGTGCGCTGCACCGTGGCGAGCGCCGGCCATCCGCTCCCCCTGCTGCTGCGCCCCGACGGCTCCGTACGCCCGGCCGCCGAGCCGCAGGTGCTGCTCGGCATCGTCGAGGACGTGGCGTACGAGAGCCAGAGCTTCGACCTGGCCCCCGGCGACAGCCTGCTCTGCGTCACCGACGGGGTGACCGAGCGGCGATCGGGGCGGTTGATGTTCGACGACGGGGACGGCCTGGCGCGGGCGCTGGCCGACTGCGCCGGACTGTCCGCCGACAGGATCGCCGACCGGATCAAACGGGCCGTCCACGCCTTCGCCGAACGTCCGCCCGACGACGACCTGGCCCTGCTCGTGCTCCAGGTCGACTGAACGGCGCGTGGACGGGGAAGCTCCGCCGGCGAGCGACAATGGACGGTATGCCTTCCGTACTGCCCGATGGTGAGCCCGTGCCCGACGACGGGACGCTGCCCCGTCACGCCCTGGAAGGTGCCGCGGCCCGGCCGCTCGGCTTCTACCTGCACGTGCCCTACTGCGCGACCCGCTGCGGCTACTGCGACTTCAACACCTACACGGCGACGGAGCTGCGCGGTTCGGGTGGCGCCCTGGCGTCGCGGGACAACTACGCGGCGCACCTGGCCGAGGAGGTCCGCCAGGCCCGCAAGGTGCTCGGTGACGACCCGCGGCCCGTCCGCACGGTCTTCGTCGGCGGCGGCACGCCCACCCTGCTGCCCGCCTCCGACCTGGTCCGGATGCTCGCCGTGATCCGGGAGGAGTTCGGGCTCGCCGACGACGCCGAGATCACCACGGAGGCCAATCCGGAGTCCGTCGACCCGGCGTACCTGTCGGAGCTGCGCGAGGGTGGTTTCAACCGCGTCTCCTTCGGCATGCAGAGTGCCCGGCAGCACGTCCTGAAGGTCCTGGACCGCACCCACACGCCGGGCCGGCCCGAGGCCTGTGTGGCCGAGGCGCGCGCGGCGGGCTTCGAGCACGTCAACCTGGACCTGATCTACGGCACCCCCGGGGAGTCCGACGACGACTGGCGCGCCTCCCTGGACGCGGCGATCGGTGCCGGCCCCGACCACGTGTCGGCGTACGCGCTGATCGTCGAGGAGGGCACGCAGCTCGCCCGTCGCATCCGGCGCGGAGAGGTCCCGATGACGGACGACGACGTCCACGCCGACCGCTACCTGATCGCCGACGAGGCCATGACGGCCGCCGGTTTCTCCTGGTACGAGGTGTCGAACTGGTCGCGCACCCCCGAGGGCCGCTGCCTGCACAACGAGCTGTACTGGCGGGGTGCCGACTGGTGGGGCGCCGGGCCCGGGGCGCACAGCCACGTCGGCGGCGTGCGCTGGTGGAACGTGAAGCACCCTGGGGCGTACGCGCAGGCCCTGGCCGAGGGCCGGTCGCCCGGGGCGGGCCGTGAGGTGCTCTCCGAGGAGGACCGGCGGGTCGAGCGCATCCTGCTGGAGCTGCGGCTCGTCGAGGGCTGCCCGCTGTCGCTGCTCGCCCCCGCCGGCCTCGCGGCGGCCGGCCGCGCGGTGACGGACGGCCTGCTGGAGCCGGGGCCGTAAGATCGGAAGAGCGTCGGGGAGGGACAGAGTGTGGTGCATCGGGTGTAGATCTCGGGGGGCGC
>NZ_JBEXWB010000501.1:0-3462 GCF_040629645.1 Streptomyces sp. NPDC005899
GGACCGGAGGGCCCACCAGGTCCGCAAGGGCCGCGCGGCATCGAAGGACCGGCGGGACCGGAGGGTGCGAGCGGTCCGCCCGGTCCCGAAGGCCCTGTCGGGGCCAAGGGCAGCGAAGGCCAGCCGGGCAGGGACGGCAGGGACGGGAAACCTGGCGCTCACGGGCTGGCAGGAGCCGACGGACGGGAAGGACCGGCTGGCCCCAGGGGGCCGCAGGGGCCCCGCGGTGACGCCGGCCCCGAGGGGGCCGTGGGCCCCAGGGGCTCCCGTGGGCCCAAGGGCGCCCCCTGCGAGCCGCCCAGCCCGGAATACCTGAAGCAACTCATCAGGGACGTCCTGGGCGAGCTCGGATTCTGCCTCCCCGCCTGATCTCATGCTTTCGTGAGTCAGGTTGCCCGATGTGAGGATCCAGTAAGCGAAAAGTGCCTCCGGTAAAAGGAACGAAAGTTCTAGGGGTAAATGATCCTGCCGCCGCCGGAGGCACTTTTCAGGTGAAGGCGCCTGCCGAGTCTCCCGGGTGAACAGTCAGCCCTTCCCACTGACGTCTGCGTCGGGGTGTTGACGAGTGAGGGCTGTACGAGCTCGTAACGATCTTGGTGCAACGTGCTGGTTGGCCGTGACCGGTGTGAGGATTCGACCGTTCGTGATGGTGTGAGTACCCGGCCGTGGATTGTGGACGACGACTTGTGGGCGCTGATCGAGCCGCTGCCGGTCGGCTGAGGGCAGTTGCAGGTAAGTTGTGGAACCAGCTGCAGGGCAAGTTGTGGGGCAAGCGCGTTCAGGTGGTCGCGGCCAGCCGCTTACGACTACCCCGGGCCCCTGCATGGCCCTGGCCAGGATCGTCGTTCAGCGCGTCCCTGGTGCCAGCAACACAGCTGTGCCCCTACGAGCCCTTGATCGGTGGCAGGGGTTTTTTGCGTTTTGGAGCATGCCTGTGGACACCATTCTTTTCACGACCGCTGAGACAGCCGCCCACGCCACTCGTGCCCGCCAGTTCCTCAGCGCCGGGGCCGGAGCCGTCCGCCCCGCCATCCCGGCCGCTGCCGCGACTGCCGTGCGCACCTGCGGCGGCCTGAGCACCACGAGCCAGGCCGACCCTGAACTTCGAGCTCTACTCGTATGTGCGGTGTTATCAACCGTGCGCCCCGGCGGACGTCGATCTTCCACCCCTCTGCGAGCGGCGAGCGGGGACCTGATCCGGTCGGACCGCACACTCCCGGCCCCTCAAAACGTGCAGCTGACAAGCATCCACCCTCGAAGGCTGCACCGAATGTGCGCCGCATTCAGCCACCGGCCTCCCACTGACTGATATGCACCTGTCACATGCACCAGTCCAGCACCTAGCGTCACGTCCTGTCCGGAACAGATGGCCGCAACAGGGCGGCCGAACACTGAACGGGGAATCCAATGAGACGCAAGTTGTGGACCGCACTCGCCCTGCCCCTCCTGGCCGCCTCGGCCACCCTCGTCTCCGCTCCGACCGCGGGCGCCGCGGTCACAGGTGCCGACGCGTGTACGCACCCGGCGTGGTCCAACAAGGACGCCGGCTCCGGCTACATCTCCGGCAGTTCCGCAGCCCTGCGCACAGGTCCGAACGAGGGCTGCCCCACGACGGCCACGGTCTACGGCGCGAAGCTGTACTACCACTGCTACGTGGTCAACTCCGCGGGTAACACCTGGACCCACGCACGCATCGACGGTACGCAGATCAACGGCTGGATCTACGACGGCAACCTGAACGACAACGGGGCGACCGCGGCCTGCTGACCCCCGCCCGCGAACCACTCGGGGACGCCCGTGTGAGGACGCCGGACGCACTGTGGGCCCCGGATTCCGGGGCCCACAGTGCGTGGCGCCAGGGGCACATACGGCAGGTTGCGGGCCATGACGACCGGGGACCTCGCCGTCGTCCTGGACCTCGAGACCCACGACGAGAACGGCGGCGAGAAGACCTGGGCCGCCGAGGCCGCCCCTGCCGCCGGCCCGCGCCTCATTGCCTTCCCGCGCGGCCAGCAGGCCGCCGCCGCGGCGATGACCGATGCCCGCCACGCCGCCATGGGCTGGCTCAAGGAGGCGGAGAGCGCCCTCGCACGCGCCGACGACCGGCGCGACGCCGTCGGCGGATACGACCAAGCCGCCTACTTCTTCCACGAGTCACACGTGCGCTGGCACCTGGGCGACCACGACGGCTCGATCGCGTCCCTACGCCGCTCGAACGCCGCACGCTCACCGCTGGAGCGGCAGGGACGCCTGCACTGCACGGGGGTGATCGCCGAGCGGCAGTTCCGGATGCGCCACATCGAAGCCGCCTGCCAAACGTGGGGCATGCTCCTCGACGAGCACGTGACCATTTCGTCCGCCCGCGGGGACGAGCACCTGAAGACGATACTCAAAGCGCTCCCGGCCTACCCGAGCGTCCCGCGCGTGCAGGAGCTGGAAGACCGCGCCCATCAAGTTGCTGCGCTCAAGGCGGCGTAGGCGTTGCTGGCTCGGGCGGTGGGGTGCTGTTCGCGAGGCTGGGGGGACAGATTGAGACTGGCGGGACCGAAAGGTGCGCTTCGTCGAATGCGGTGAAAGCCATGCAGAACGGCTCTCTCGAGTGGCAAACTCGCAGTTCAGCAAGAGTGCTCCCCGCGCCCGCAGGGATGGTCCCCACACGAGCGCCCGATCGACGGCCGCGCAGGCGTGCTCCCCGCGCCCGCAGGGATGGTCCCCCCTGGAAGGCGAAACCCGAGCGGCGCCCGGAGTGCTCCCCGCGTCCGCGGGGATGCCCCCGGGCCGCCGCTACTCGGTCAGCGTGTCGCCACGGCGAACGGGAAGCTGGCCGAGGCCCAGGGGCCCCGTCCCTGTTCGGGTACTGGGGCGATCCCTGGGCCTTAGGACTAGAGCATGTCCGCTGTGGATTCAATGTCGCGGACCATGTCCTTGTAGAGCAGGGCCGGCTCGCCTGACGGATTGTCGAACGTGACGGTCACCTTCTCCCACAGGAGTCCGGGCGGCAGGTGCTTGACGATGCAGAACAGGGTGGGGCGGTTGTCGCGGAATGTCGAGCGCTGGATGGTGAGGTCCTGGGGGATCGTCACTCCCCGCGCCGCCAATTCCTTCGCGTTGAGCAGGACGTCGACGACGAAATCGGCGCGTCGTGCCGGGGCGATGGCCCACATCTCGCTCAGCACCGACCGGAATTCCGGCGTGTTGGCGAAATCCGTGATGTCACGCATTGCAGCGCGTGCTGCCTGTTCGACTTCGGCGTTCGCGCGGTCCATCGGCGCTTCCAGCTGATTCGTCTCGTTCATGCACCATCCACCAGCGCGAGTCCTGGTGATCCTGACTGATGGGTGCGCGGGCCAGGTCCACGGCTGACTGTGCTTGTTCCGCTTTGACGGACACCATTGGTGTGGTGGTCAGGCTGCGAGTGCGGTCTCGTACTCGGCGGGGCTGACGTAGCCGAGGCTGCTGTGC
>NZ_JBEXWB010000502.1:0-3452 GCF_040629645.1 Streptomyces sp. NPDC005899
GCCCGCGCCCGCGGTCGGGCGCCGGGCCCGGCGTCAGGTCGCGGGGTCCGTGCTCCTCGGCTCGACGACGGGCGCGGCTGTGGTGAGCGCCGCGGCCACGGATCCGGCGCCCGGGACGACCGGTTCGGCCGCCGTGTCCCAGGCGCTTCCCGGAAGGGACTGGGGCTGGGGCTGCGGTTCCGGCTGCCCCTGGGTGTCCGGCTCGAGGCTGCGCATGAGCAGCGAGTAGCCCAGCGCGGCGGCCGTGCCGATCAGCGCGCAGGCCCCCCAGAGCCACGCGGCACCGTAGTGGTCGATGACGAAGCCGGACATCAGCGGGGCCACGAGCCCCGCCACCGACCAGGACATGGTGTACACCCCCTGGTACCGGCCCCGGCCGAGCGCCGGGGACAGCCGGACGACAAGGCCCGACTGCGTCGGGGCGTTCACGATCTCCGCGAGGGTCCAGGCGCACACGGTCAGCGCGTACACCCCGACGGACCCCGCGAAAGCGGTGAGCCCGAAGCCGTATCCGGCGACCAGGGACGAGAGGACCAGCAGCCGCCGGGGATCGCGGTGCTGGATGAACCGCGTCACCGGGATCTGCAGGGCCACGATGAGCACGCCGTTGACGGAGATGGCCGTGCCGAAGTCGGAGCTGGAGAGCCCGTCCGTCCCCATGGCCACCGGCAGCCCCACGTACCCCTGCTGAAAGATCAGCGCGACGAGGAACGACAGTCCCACCACACCCATGAAGCGCCCGTCGCGCAGGACGGTGCTCAGCCGCACGTCGTCCGGCTGGCCGGCCCCGGGAACTCGGGGCGCCTCCTCGGGCCGGGATTCGGGAACCTTGAGGAAGACGACGACCGCGCAGGCCAGAGTCATGGCCGCCTCGCCCATGAAGCCGGCCAGGTAGTTGTACTCCGCGATGAAGCCGGCACCCGCGGAGGAGACCGCGAACCCCAGGTTGACCGCCCAGTAGTTGAGCGAGAAGGCCCGCACCCGGTCCTCGGGCCGGACGATGTCGGCCATCATCGCCTGCACGGCCGGGCGCGAGGCGTTACTGGCCATGCCCACGACGAAGGCCACACCCGCGATGGCGACCGGGTGCACCATGAGCCCGAGCACGGCGACGGAGACGGCGGTCGAGAGCTGCGCGATCAACATCGTGGGCCGGCGCCCCAGACGGTCCGCCATCACCCCGGCCCCGAGCGAGGACACGACCCCGCCGAGACCGTGGAGGGCGGCGACCAGCCCGGCGTACGAGGCCGGGTAACCGCGGTCCAGGGTCAGATAGAGCGCCATGAAGGTCGCGACGAACGCCCCCAGGCGATTGACCAGCGTGCTGGTCCACAGCCACCAGAACTCCTCGGGAAGCCCGGCGAGCGTCTGGTGCGCCGCCTTTCCGAGACGGGCGACGGGCATACGGCTTCCCCTGAGGACGTGCGGAACGGAAGTGGTCCTGTGGGTGACCCGGTAGCGGGACGGACCTACAGGACACGGACATACGGACATTCGGACGTACGGACATTACGAAGCCCGCATCCCGGGGCACCACTCGATTGACGCCACGCGTCAAACGTCGGCGGCCCGGGGCCTTCCGGGGAGTGGGGGCGCAGGTGCGGTCCTGTCCCTGAGGTCAGGTGCGGCCTCCAGCCTCGGCCCGTCGGTGCCCCTGCTCGGCCCGTCGGCCCCTCCTCGGCCCCTCAGGCCGGGGCCCGGCCCCGGACCTCGGATCAGACTCGGCTCGGGCTATCGACACCCGCCCCGTCGCCTGTCCGCACCGCCCCGTTCGCCGTCCGCACCGCTCCGTTGTCCGCCCTGTGGCCGGGCGCGCGGAGCCCTGGCGGGTTCGATTACGCTCGGACCCATGGCCGACGCACCGTACAAGCTGATCCTCCTCCGCCACGGCGAGAGCGAATGGAACGCGAAGAACCTGTTCACCGGATGGGTGGACGTAGACCTCACCGACAAGGGCGAGAAGGAGGCGGTCCGCGGCGGTGAGCTGCTCAAGGACGCCGGCCTGCTTCCCGACGTGGTGCACACCTCCCTGCAGAAGCGCGCGATCCGCACCGCCCAGCTCGGGCTGGAGGCCGCGGACCGCCACTGGATCCCCGTCCGCCGCTCCTGGCGTCTGAACGAGCGCCACTACGGCGCCCTCCAGGGCAAGGACAAGGCCCAGACCCTCGCCGAGTTCGGTGAGGAGCAGTTCATGCTGTGGCGTCGTTCGTACGACACCCCGCCGCCCGTCCTCGAGGACGGCACCGAGTTCTCGCAGAGCGACGACGCGCGCTACGCGACGATCCCCTCGGAGCTGCGCCCGCGCACCGAGTGCCTCAAGGACGTCGTCATCCGGATGATGCCGTACTGGTACGACGCCATCGTCCCGGACCTGCTGACCGGCCGCACGGTCCTGGTCGCCGCCCACGGCAACAGCCTGCGCGCCCTGGTCAAGCACCTCGACGGCATCTCCGACTCCGACATCGCGGGCCTGAACATCCCGACCGGCATCCCGCTCACGTACGAACTGGACGCCGACTTCCGCCCGCTGAACCCGGGCGGCACGTACCTCGACCCGGACGCGGCGAAGGCCGCCATCGAGGCTGTGAAGAACCAGGGCAAGAAGAAGTAACGCGACACCAACAAGCCCCCGACCTGCGGTTTTCTCGCGGGTCGGGGGCTTTGTGGTGGGGCTGGGCCGCCTGTGGGCCGTCAGTTGCTTGGTCAGGCCGTCAGACGTTGCGAGCACGCCTCCACTCGTAAGCGCCGGGTGATGTCTCGACGACCTCGCGGGGGTAGGCCTCGCGGGCCTGGTCGAGCAGATCCCGCTGCTCGATGACCCACGTCGGCGAGACGAACAACGGGACTTTGACAGTGGCTCCGGACGACGGCCCGTCGTGCACGGACACCCAGAGCCCGCTGCCCTCGTCAGGCTCGAACTTCATCGAAGGAGTCCGCCCGGATACGAGCCACACGGCGAACCGGCCGGACTCCAGGGTTGCCAAGGAGCCCTCCCAGTCCTCAAGGTCCTCAGGGAGAAGGGTCACCGCGAAGTTGCCATTGACGGATTCCGCGTTGATGACGATCTCGCAGTCGAGGAAGTCGTGGCCGGTCAGAATCCCCGGTTGATAGCGACCCAGGATGCGCACGGAGACACTTTGTCCGCTGGTGCCAGGCCTGTCGGCCAGGTGAATCAGATTGATGACGCCATCCGTCGAGTCCATGGGTTCCCTCCCCGAAGCGACCAGGTCCGAGCATCCTGCCGGACCACTTGCGTCTCTCACCGCTCGGGGGCAAGACGATTCGCATAGACGTCGGACACGGCTCTGCTGGTGCGCTCTCGGCTGGAGGGCATGAGGTGCGCGTACACCCGCAGAGTTAGAAGTCATCTCATTTGGCGAGTCTGCGGAAGCAGATGAGGGTGCAGGCGATGCTGGTGAAGGCGAGGAAGTGGTCGGCTTTGCGTTCGTAGC
>NZ_JBEXWB010000503.1:0-3443 GCF_040629645.1 Streptomyces sp. NPDC005899
CGGCGGGCGGGCCTCGCCGGCGCGGCGATAGGCGTCGTCGCCGCCGGTGCGGCCGCCGGAGTCGCCGTCGAACGGCTCACGGTGGGCCGTGGCATGCGCAAGAAGGCGCGCCTGGCACTGGACGCCGCCGGCCCGTACGGGGCGCTGCGCGGACAGCCGGGACGGGCTGTGGCGGACGACGGCACCGAGCTGTACTACGAGGTCGACGAGGCCGAACCGGACGGCGTCGAGGTGCGGAGGCCGGACGGGCGGCCCCCGGCGGGGCAGGGTGCCGGTCCGGACGCCGGCTCCGGTTCGCGGCGGCGCAGGCTCTTCGGGCGGAAGCCGCCGATGCCCGTCACCGTCGTCTTCAGCCACGGTTACTGCCTCGGCCAGGACTCCTGGCACTTCCAGCGGGCCGCGCTGCGCGGGCTGGTCCGCACGGTGCACTGGGACCAGCGCAGCCACGGCCGCTCCGAGCGGGGCCGGGCGCAGGCCGAGGGCGTACCCCTCGGCATCGACCAGCTGGGCCGCGATCTCCGGGCCGTCATCGACGCGGCGGCGCCCGAGGGCCCGCTGGTGCTGGTGGGGCACTCGATGGGCGGCATGACGATGATGGCGCTCGCCGACCGGTACCCGGAGCTGATCCGCGACCGGGTCGCCGCCGTCGCCTTCGTCGGCACGTCGAGCGGGAAGCTCGGCGAGGTGAACTTCGGGCTGCCGGTGGCCGGGGTCAACGCGGTGCGCCGGGTGCTGCCGGGGGTGCTGCGGGCGCTGGGATCGCAGGCGGAGCTGGTGGAGCGTGGGCGGCGGGCCACCGCCGACCTGTTCGCGGGCCTGATCAAGCGCTACTCGTTCGGCTCACGTGACGTGGATCCGGCGGTCGCGCGGTTCGCGGAGCGGCTCATCGAGTCGACGCCCATCGACGTGGTCGCGGAGTTCTATCCGGCGTTCACGGAGCACGACAAGAGCGGCGCGCTGCCCGCCTTCCGCGACATCCCCGTCCTGATCCTCGCCGGTGACAAGGACCTCGTGACACCCAGCTCGCACAGCGAGGCCATCGCCGACGAACTCCCGGACGCGGAACTGGTCATCGTGCCGGACGCCGGTCACCTCGTGATGCTGGAGCATCCGGAGACGGTCACCGACCGGCTCGCGGACCTGCTCGTCCGCATCGGTGCGGTGCCGGCCGAGACGTCCTGACCTCGGCGTCCCGCGCCCCGGCGCGGGCCGAGGCCGTAAGTTGGACGGCATGGAAGCAGCACACGAGACCGCCGCACCCGGCACCGTCACCCTCGGCCTCGCCGTCGAGTCGCCCGAACAGATGAGGGATCTCGGCCGCCGCATCGCCCGCGTCCTCGCCCCCGGCGACCTGGTGATGCTCACCGGCGAGCTCGGCGCCGGCAAGACGACCCTCACACGGGGCCTCGGCGAGGGCCTCGGGGTGCGTGGTGCCGTCACCTCGCCCACCTTCGTCATCGCCCGGGTCCACCCGCCGCTGGGTGCGGGACCCGCCCTGGTCCACGTCGACGCGTACCGCCTGGGCGGAGGGCTGGACGAGATGGAGGACCTGGACCTGGACGTGTCCCTGCCGGACTCGGTGGTCGTCGTGGAGTGGGGTGACGGCAAGGTCGAGGAGCTGTCGGAGGACCGGCTCCACGTGGTGATCGACCGGGCGGTCGGCGACACCGACGACGAGCGGCGCACGGTGACGCTGAGGGGGATCGGCGCGCGCTGGGCCGGGCTGCGAGGGGATCTCGCCGCGGTCTGACGCATCCCGCGCGGGTGGCCGGAGCCCCTCCGCGGCGGCATGTTCCGACAGCCTGTCGGTAAAATGTTGCGCGAGGGGCACCGGCCGTGGTGACATGGGTGCGAGACCTGGTTAGGTCTGCCTAACTTTCACTGGCCCGGTCTTCCGTCGAAGCCCGAGGAGGCATGACATGCCGGCACCCGAGCGAGAAGTACGGCCGCAGTCGCCGGAGGCGGAGCCGCCGTCGCCGTCCGCGGTGTCCATGCGGGACCTGCTGGCCTCCTGCGCCGCCGCGTCGGTGGTCTCCACGCCACCGCGCGAGGCCGGCCGCCACGACGACGGGCGGGAGGACGGCGACGGGGAGCGGGGACACCTGTCCGCCGGGCGTGACGCGGCCTAGCCGCATCGATCAGGACGCTCGTGCCACGACCGCCGTGCCCCGGCGCGGGCGGCCGGGTGCGTCCGGGGGCGGGCGACCGTCTACGGGACGACGACGACCTTGGCGCCGACCGTCGCGAAGGCCCACATCGCGTCGCCGTCGGCCCGCTTCATCCGGACCCCGCCGGTCCTCAGCGTGGGGTCCGGGCTCGCCATCGAGTCGTCCTGGGCGGCGCTGAAGCCCACGGAGACCCCGTCGACGTCGGCGAAACGCACCACGTGTTCGACGGGTACGCCGTCCGAGCCCTTGATGGTCCCGGACCGCGAGGTCACCGCGTAGGCACCGGGCGCCGGGCTGACGGCGCTCGGCATCACGCGGAACGTCCGGAGCGCCTTCTCCGTCTCGTCCACGAGCCAGACCCGCCGGTCCGCGAGCGCGTACACGACCCGCTCACCGGTGTCGGAGCCGGCGGGGATCGCGAGCCGCTGCCGGGTCGGCGCGGGCTTCGGGGAGGGCGAGGTGCTCGCCGCGGTGCCGGAGGGACCCGAGGAAGGAGCGGCGACCGAGTCCGGCGCGTTGGCCGAGGCCTGGTAGGCGAGGAAACAGACCACGGCGACCGCCGCGGCTGTGAGCCCGGCCACGAATCCCGAGCTGCCCCTTGCCACCGTGCGCTCCCCTTCCACATGCCGTCCGCCGGATGTCGTACAAGCATTCATGTCGTACATGCGTGTACCCGGGCGACGGTACCAGCAGCGGAGGGACCGGCCGGGACGACGTACGGGCGGCACGACCCGAGTCGGCGGAGCCGTAGGCTGTTTGTGTGCTCCTGCTCGCCGTGGATACCGCCACCCCCGCCGTCACCGTCGCCCTCCACGACGGGACGTCCGTCGTCGCCGAGACCGGCCAGGTCGACGCCCGAAGGCACGGGGAACTGCTGCTGCCCGCCGTCGACCGCGTCCTGTCCGAGGCCGGACTGAAGCTCGACGCCGTGACGGACATCGTCGTCGGCGTCGGCCCCGGCCCCTACACGGGCCTGCGTGTCGGCCTGGTCACGGCGGCGACCTTCGGCTCCGTCCTCTCCGTCCCCGTGCACGGGCTGTGCACGCTCGACGGCCTGGCGTACGCCGCCGGTCAGGACGGCGTCGAGGGCCCGTTCGCCGTCGCCACGGACGCCCGCCGCAAGGAGGTCTACTGGGCGCGGTACGAGGACGCCCGCACCCGGTCCGGAGAGCCCGGGGTGGACCGGCCCGCCGACATCGCGGGACAGCTCGCCGGCCTGCCGGTCGTCGGGGCGGGGGCCCTGCTGTACCCCGACGCCTTCCCGGACGCGCGGGG
>NZ_JBEXWB010000504.1:0-3427 GCF_040629645.1 Streptomyces sp. NPDC005899
GGTACCACCCGCTGGAACAACTCCCACAACTCATCCGGCACCAACCGCTCAACGATCCCCACCATGACTCACAGAATACCGAGTCGCCCAAATGAGATGACTTCTTAGGCCCGGGTCCGAGTGCCCGAGGTACTCGGCGAGCGCCTTGATGTTCTCCCCTGCGTCCAGCAGCACCGACGCGTAGAAGTGCCGCATCGCGTGCATGCCGTTCTCGCGTGACTCGACGTGAGGAGCGCCGGCTGTCGCAACCGGGATGACTCCGGCCGAGGCCAGAGCCGGTTTCCACGCCTCCTCGTTCAGCGAGGTTCGCCAGACGTGGCCACCCCGCGGGCCCGTGAAGACCAGCCGCTTGGTCACCAGCGGTCCGCCCGCGACCTTCCACGGCAACGTGATCTCAACCGGCGGGAACTGCTTGGCGTGCTCCGGGGAAGGGCGCCGCGACTGGTCACGCTGACTACCGTACGGATGTTCCCGGGTACATCGGCACCCCCCGCACTATTGAGCCTGGCTTGGAACCGCCTATTGAAGTTGATCATCTTGATGTAAGTTCGGCGCGGCCTCCAGCTATCCGTCACATCAAGGAGTAACAGTGCAGTGAAGCGCATAGGTACGACACTCGCCGGGATCCTCGCTTTGGCAGTAGGCGGCACGCTGGTCAACGCTGCGCCCGCTGCTGCTGTGGGCGGCTGCCCCTCAGACAAACTCTGCCTCTATCGAAGCACTGAGTACCGCACGCTGGCCTTCACAGCCGCCAGCACCGAGGCGTGCTTCTGGCTGAGCGACTACGGAATGAGCCATGGGACGAATGGGATAAATTCTTACGTTAATAACCTGCCGGTGAAGGCGACCATTTGGCAAACGGCGGACCTCAATAACTGGTATGCGCACGGGACTATCAGGCCCGGTGGTTATACCAGTGACACGGGGGCCGTGACTGGCGGGGGATTCTCCTGGTGGAAAGAGTCCGACATGATCTGCACAGGAAGTGCTGTGCCGGACTAGTATTCCTCACGAATTCTAATAGTCCCTAGGGTTTGAATTGCGGTGGGGCCTCTCGTGAGGCCCTTCCGTACTTTCCCACGACTCCATATGTTCCGCGACACGTCTGGTATGGAAAAAGCCTGTGAATCTGTCTTATGAGCGCTCACTTTCAATTGTTGCATTTATCGCGGTATTGGGCATTTCCGTGACGGCTTGGCCTGCTTCTGCGGCGTCGACGGGTTTCGATTTCCAGGTGAATCCCCCGAGTGCCCCCGACCCCTACAAGGACGTTCCCGGCACGGAGGTCGTGTTCAACGCCGCGGCGGGAGAGGAGTCCTACCTGTGGTCGCGGAACCTGACCGCGACCGCAGTTAGCGCACTCAAAAGTGGCGATAACATCGGCATAACGTTTGCCGTGCGCTGCCAATACTCGAGTGGCAGCGCGTTGCCGCAAGGGGCGGAAACCGGCGCCTACTGGGCAGCCAACCTCGTTCCCCCTGGTGAGACGAGCCTGGCCCCAGGACTGCGCTGGCTGTTCCAGGCTCCCACCGCGGCGACTTACAAATGCCGTCTGTCGGTCACCAGCTATTCCAGCATCATCAGTAACGATCGCCAGGTGACGATGCGCATCCCTGCTGGCGCAGAACTGGGCCGCTTGGCCGTCGGCTCAGGTGCAACCCGCTGGACCCTGCCTACCGTCAGCGCCACGACGGTGGCCCGCGGAACCACTGCGACCACCCTCGGTTACACCTACACCCCTACGGACGGGGAACAAACAACGATTGTCCAGGACGCCAACCTCACCACGTGCGTAGCCGGCTCCCGCATCTGCGCTGGCGGCACCTCGGCTTACCAGGGTACTGAAGCCGAGACCTGGATTGAGGCACAGCCTCAGATGCCGAACGGCGATCCGTGCGGAGGCCCGATCAAGGGGCCAGTCGCCAAATGGAGCATCTCGGACGCGAAGCATCACCAAGCAGCGACGAACACCCTCAGCATCGCCAAAACGCAACTGGGCGGATGTACCCAAATCCGCGCAAACCTCAAGGTGAAGAACACGGCCGGCAACCCCGTGTATATCCACGCGGGTCACGCCTCCGAGCAGATCGCGGCCACCCACGGCCTCGCCTACACCCTCTAATCCGCAGGACATCATGCCGCCGGGACATAATCCGGCCCCCAGCCTCCAGGTCACATGGCCATCGAACCGAGAAGGAGACTCGTCGATGACCCTGAAGCGTGCAGGCGCAACCAACACCGCCGCTTTCACTCTGCTCGCAGGTGGAGCTCTAGTCGATGCTGCACCGGCTGCTGCTGTGGGTGGCTGCCCCTCGGCAAAGCTCTGCTTTTACCGAAGCACCAAGTACCGGACCATGTCTTTTTAGTCTACGAGCACTGCTGCATGCTTCGACCTGATTGACTACGGCCTGACGGATCCATGGAACGGAATCCTGTCGTTTGTCAATAATCTGCCTATAAATGCTGTGCTGTGGCGATTCGCCAGCGGGTCCGGGAATCCAGAAGACTACGTCGCTGAAGCCACGATTCGGCCTGGGGGATTCAGTAGCGACACCGACGCCAATAACCCGAACAATACCGGGTACAGCTGGTCACACTCCGATTACGTGTGCATGGGTGCCGCCCGCCCCTGGAACTAAGAGAACTACCGCGACTGGCAATGAGTGATTTATCCAGTACTGAACATGCTCGGCGTCTGGCCTGAACCACCACCCACCTGGGCTTCGCTCTCTGAACCAACTGGAGCCACTCTTAATCTGCAGGGCGAGCAGTCGGCCTCTGACCTGCTCTGCGTCGACAACCTCAGCATACGCGTCAATGCCGAAGTCCTCGGTTGGTTGCTCACGAAACAGCCAGCCAAGTTCGGCCTCGACTGCGAGCTGCGTATGGGTTACACCAATGCTGCCGATCTTGGCGGTCGGCTTACGATGCATCATGCCCCCATCCTGGCCGACGTCTACGGTGGGAGTCTGACGGATGGCAGAGGCCAGCTCGCGATCTTCGCGGATCTGTACAGCAGCGCCGTACCGCAACCACAGCGACCGCCCCCGCCTGCCACCGTCTCTGCGGGGCCTCGTAGCGGCCGGTATGACCACCGCTGGCCGATGACGGCTAGAGCTAGGGATCAGAAGGAAGCCGCGCCAGAGCCATGCCACTACGTGCGGTGCGTAGCGGTCAACGAGAGCCGTCGCCTGGCTGGCCTCCTGGGGTACCAACCCCTGTCATTCCGTCCGCCGGCACGTTCCAGGCTGGATCACCAATGCCGCTCAAACTGATTCCACGCGAACCAGGGCGTTGCCAGCGGCTACCAGTAACCTGCGACGATCAGCCATGGGGCCTTGACCCCTGATGTTGGACACACGAGACACTGGATCCTGCGGATCTGAGAACGGACATCTCGTGGTCATGAAGAACTACCCGCCGCAGT
>NZ_JBEXWB010000505.1:0-3412 GCF_040629645.1 Streptomyces sp. NPDC005899
CCCGATAGAACGTCCCACTCTTCGTCCGAGAGCTCATGTCGCCGCACCATGCGCCACATGATGCCCCAGCGACAGCCTTTGAAGACAGGCCCTAGGAGCCTCGATCCAGCTCTGCTGGACGCTGATCAGCAGACAGGCTCCGGCGAGCAGCGCACCGCCGATCGCGAAGCCCCCGAAACGGGTGCGGGTGATCGTCAGCCAGGCAACGGCGGGCGCGACGGCGAAGAGTATCCCCAGGATGGTCAGCATGCACGGGAGACGTGCCGCCCCGCGCCCCCGGTTCCTCACGGCTGGGGGCTCCCCAGTGCGCCTGAGTGCTGTGGTCGGCCACCCTGACTGTTCCAACAACGATCCAGCCCTCTGACCGCCATGGTTCCCCGGGTGGCGACCCGGCGCGGGCCCACCCGGACACGATGTCGGTGGAGGAGTCCGTGGCTAGCCGATGGCCCCCGGACACAAGTGCCATCCGCACTGGCTGGAGCTCCAGGGCAACCTGTTTGTCCCGCACACCGGGATCGGTTGGGAACACCTGCCGCAGGAGCTCGGCTTCGGGCTGCGTCCGCCTCGAACTGCGGCGGATAGTTCCTCATGACCACGAGACGTCCGTTCTCAGATCCTCAGGATCCAGTGTCTCGTGTGTCCAGGATCAAGGATCGAGGCTCCTTGACGATTGCGTGGACGCTGTCCTACTGAGTTGTCCGCAGTCCGTTCACGTCGGCAAGTAGCCGCGCGTTCCGGGACCATCCCCGCACGCGCGGGGAGCAGCCACCGCAGCCGGCTGGGTGAAGCGGCCCTGTACAGCGGCCTGGGTCATCCGGGGACCACCCAGGCACGGCGGCCGGGCTGGCGAAAGGCGTCCGGGCGGGGGGCCGTCACTCCCCCGGCCCGGTCAGCCGTACATCGCCACGCGGTACAGAGTCGCAAGCGCGTCGTCGATGGGATGGGGCTGAGGCTTGCCGGAGGCATCGAGTCTGTTCCACCTCTGCAGGTTCACCGCGACCGCCATCTGCCGCTTGCCGTCGGCGCGGGTCATGGACAGCGCTCCGCCACCCCAGACCGTGCCGCCATGGCCCCAGAAGGTGCCCTGCCCGGGGCCCTCCATCGGATGCAGGCCGAGGCCGTAGTCGATCGTCTTTCTTTCTTGGGAGACGATCGAGACAGTGCGTTGCATCTGCGCCAGCAACGACGGGCTGACGATCTTCCCGGCCAGCAGCATGCCGTAGAAGCGGTTGAGGTCCGCGACGGTCGATACCAGCGAGGCCGACGGCCCCACCCATGACATGTCGTAGACGCTGTAGTCGCGCGGCGGGTCGATCATGCCGAACCATGCCTCGTAGAGCTGCGAGTGCGGCCCGTTGACGTACGGTCCGGTGGGGAGTTCGGTGTCCCGGAGCCCGGCGCGCTCGATGATGTTTCGGGTGATGTATCGCTCGGCCGCAGTGCCGGTCACCTTTTCCAGGAGTTGGCCAAGGAGCAGGTAGTTGGTGTTGGAGTACACCCCCGGGGTGCCACCCGGGGCGCCGACGGCAGCTGCGGAAACCCCCATCTCGATCAGTTCAGCGGGGTCGAATCGCGTGAGCCGGTGGTCGTCCAGGCTTTGGGGGCCGGTGTCCGCGAGGGCGGGGAACGCCTTGAGGGACGGGTAGGCGTACGGGAGGTACTCGGCGAGGCCGCTGGTGTGGTTGATCAGCATCCGGACCGTGATCGCGTCACCGCGTTCTCCGGGAACCAGCTTCGGAAGGTACCGGCCGATCGGTGTGTCGAGAGCGATCCGACCGCTTTCGACCTGCTGTAGAACTGCGGCGGCGGTGAACGTTTTGGTGATGCTGCCGACTCGGTGCCGCATGTCGGCGGTAGCGGGACGGTCAGTGGCAACATCGGCGACCCCGGCGGCGCCGCGCCACACCTGCTCGCCGTCACGCACCTCGGCGAACAGGCCCGGCATCCCGGCGTGATGGACGGTTTCCATAGCAGTTTCCAGTGCCGCGCAATCCAGTGGGCTCTTCATTTCATGCGTCCTTTCGTGTTCCCCGGGGCAGGCAGGCACCGCATCGGTCGCCTGACCCGGACTACAGGGCACGAGTGGCATGCCGGCTCACCCGGGCACGCTCATGTCCCCATTATGCACGCGGTGCGCGCATCACCAAGTGCACAGGTAGTCTGGAGTTCGGCGAGAGGAGCAAGATGGCAGGCCGAAGGCGTTGGTCAACCGAAGAGATCCTGGATGCTGCGGCGGAGCTGCTGCGCACGGGCGACGCGGATTCGTTTAGCGTGCGCAAGCTGGCCGCGACCCTCGGGACCGATTCCTCCAGTCTCTACCGGCACTTCCGCAACAAGACCGAACTGCTCCGCGCGGTCGCCGACCGGATTCTGCTGGCCGCGATGGAGGGCTACCGCCCTGAGGGTGACTGGAAGCAGCGCATCACGTCCCTGGCCGTGCATGTCAGAGAGGCATTTGGGCGGCAGCCCCAACTCGCCGCGGTCTGGGTACGCTACGCATCAAGCGGCACCGGTTCCCGGCTGGTCATGGAAGAGGTGCTGGAGGCGCTGCGCGCGTCCGGACTGCCCGACGAGGAGATCCCGGCGCGCTACCACCGGATCGCGGTCCTCATCGCCGCGCTGATCGCCTCCGAGGCCGGGGTCAACACCGTCACCCCCGGAGAGTACGAACAGAGTATGGAGCTGTTTCGCGTCGCGGTTCTGGGCGCCGACCCCGAAAGCTTCCCGAATCTGGCCCACTTCGCCCGCGACGTCCGCCCCCTTGGGGTGGATCGCCGCGCCGCGTTCGAAGAGATCCTCGCTGCTCACCTGGCCCACATCGGGGCCTCGATCTGCCCAAGCTGAGGGCTGTCCCGTAACTGATCTTCGGCATGCAGCTACGGGCCAGAGTCCCGTCGTTCTCGTGGCCTGTTCGGCTTGATCTCCTGATGCCCGATCCGGACCACGGTTCGGCGGGGTTGGGGTCGACATCTCGACGGCGTGGGGAGCTGTCCGGGAAAGTGGGCAGCAGAGCACTCTTGGTAGGGTGCGCCGATGTCATCGGTCAAGCACTTCCAAGTCACCTTCGACTGCGCGGAACCTGAGCGCCTCGCTCGCTTCTGGTGTGAGGTGTTGGGGTATGTCGTTCCTCCGCCACCGCAAGGGTTCGCCACGTGGGACGAGTACGAACGCTCTCAGCCGCCTGAGGAGCAGGACGCGTGGTTCGCCTGCATCGACCCTTCGGGCGTGGGCCCGCGGCTGTACTTCCAGCGCGTCCCCGAAGGGAAAGCGGTCAAGAACCGGGTACATCTGGGATTGCTGCACGGAAAGGTGACACCTGACCTGGCTTGCTGAGAGGCGGCCTGGAAGGATGTCGCAGTGCCCAAGCCGTATCCGAAAGAGTTCCGCGATGACGTCGTGCGGGTCGCGCGCA
>NZ_JBEXWB010000506.1:0-3304 GCF_040629645.1 Streptomyces sp. NPDC005899
GACGGAGATGACCGGGGCGTAGCCGTGGGCGTTGAGGTAGACCTTGGTGCCGTCGACGACGAGCGGCTTGTTGACCTCGATGACCTTCTTCCTCGACCTTCTTGTGCTCCAGGCAGTAGTACCACTCGCCCGGTTTGCCCACCGTGCGCTTCTTGAACAGGGCCATCGTCGGATCCTTTCCTCGTTGCCATGCTGCCCCGAGCACGCTGGTTAGACTCGCTCGCATGTCTGGCCAGTCGCTGCTCGTACCAGGGGAGATCACTCCCGTCCGTTCCGTGCCCGGAAACATCCGGCGTCCCGAGTACGTGGGGAAGCCCGCTCCCACCCCGTACACCGGGCCGGAGATCCAGGACTCCGACACCGTGGAGCGCATGCGGATCGCGGGCCGTATCGCCGCACAGGCGATGGAGGAGGCCGCGAAGCACATCGCCCCCGGCGTCACCACCGACGAACTCGACCGGGTCGCCCACGAGTTCATGGTCGACCACGGGGCGTACCCCTCGACGCTCGGCTACCGGGGCTTCCCCAAGTCCCTCTGCACGTCGCTCAACGAGGTCATCTGCCACGGCATCCCCGACTCCACGGTGCTGCGGGACGGCGACATCGTGAACCTCGACGTCACCGCGTACATCAACGGGGTGCACGGCGACAACAACGCCACCTACCTCTGCGGCGACGTCGACGAGGAGTCGCGGCTGCTCGTGGAACGCACCCGGGAGTCGCTGAACCGCGCCGTCAAGGCGGTGCGGCCGGGGCGGCAGATCAACGTGATCGGGCGGGTCATCGAGTCGTACGCCAAGCGGTTCGGGTACGGCGTGGTGCGGGACTTCACCGGACACGGGATCAACACCTCGTTCCACTCCGGTCTCATCGTCCCCCACTACGACAGCCCGCACGCGACCACCGTGATGCAGCCCGGCATGACCTTCACCATCGAACCGATGCTGACGCTCGGCACCCACGAGTACGACATGTGGGACGACGGCTGGACCGTGGTGACGAAGGACCGCAGGCGGACCGCCCAGTTCGAGCACACCCTCGTCGTCACCGAGACCGGCGCGGACGTCCTGACCCTGCCGTGAGGCGCGGGCCGGGTCTCCGGGCCGTGCGGCGGGGCCCGGCCGCTCAGTGCCCGGCGCCCCCGGCCGCCAGCAGGACGCGGCCCCCGATCTCCACCGTGCCGTCCGGTGCGGGGGCCGTGAGGATCTGGGAGCCGCGCCCCTGCCTGATGTTGAGGGCGCGGCCGAGTTCCGCGCTCAGCAGCATGGCCGCCGCGCCGGTCGCCTCGTCCTCGTCGACGTCGTCGCCCCTGCGCGGGAAGGCCCGCGCCCGTACGCGGCCCGCCGCCTCGTCCTCCCACGCCCAGACGTAGAGCCACCCCTCACCGGGCGGCGGCTCCGTCAGCGCCTCCACCTCCGCCGCCGACGCGTAGCGCTCCAGCGTCCTCGGCGGCGCCCACTCGGGGCGGGCCGTGATCCAGGTGAACTCGCCGTCCTGGCGGGCGAACACGTCCCCGACGGGCAGTTCGAGGACCTCCAGGTCGAGCAGCCAGGCCGCGCCGACGAGTGGGTGCCCGGCGAACGGCAGCCGCAGTCCGGGCGTACGGATGTCGACGGTGCCGCGCTCCGGGTCGTCGACGAACACGGTCTCGCTGAAGCCCAGTCGCCGGGCGAGCGCCTGCCGCGACTCGTTGCCGGGATACCTGCGTCCGTCCCGCACGACGCCGAGCGGATTGCCGTGACGGCCGTCCGGGCCGCAGAACACGCGCAGTACGTCGATGCCGTCGGGTACGCCGAAGTCGTTCACGTCCGCATTCAAGCACCGCCCGGAGACCCGCGGTGCCACCCGGCCCACGCCACGGGTGTGCGGGCGCGCCCGTCGGGCGTCGCACCGAGAAGCCCCCTTGACCCGCGCTTGACCTTTTCGTGGGTCGGCCATGAGACGGCCGTGACCGGACCGTTTCCGGTGTCGCGAGGTGAGAGCTGAATCACTGCCGAGGAGGGTACCGGCGAGGTAAGGCACGGTTAAGTTAGGTCCGCCTCACCCGCCTTTGTCCGACCCTTCTTCGTCGTCTCACCTCTTCCGTGGAGCCCGCATGCGAGCCGTTCGTCTCTCCGTCGTCACCGCTGCCACCACCCTGGCCGCACTGACCGCCGTCACGGGCTGCGCCGAGAAGAGCGACGGCAAGGCGGACGGGGCGGTCGAGGTCGTCGCCACGGACGACGCCTGCGAGGTGTCGCAGAAGAAGCTCCCGGCCGGCCACCTCGAACTCGCGGTGGAGAACAAGGGCTCCAAGGTCACCGAGGTCTACGTCCTGTTCCCGGACGACCGCATCGTCACCGAGCGCGAGAACATCGGCCCCGGCACCAAGGCGCGGATCACGGCGGAGATCAAGGCCGGCACGTACGAGATCGCCTGCAAACCGGGCATGAAGGGCAAGGGCATCCGGCAGACCGTCGAGGTCACCGGCGGCACCGCGGCCAAGCGCAGCCCCGAGATGGACAAGGCGGTCGCCGGCTACCGCACCTACGTGCAGGCGCAGGCCGACGAGACCCTGCCCAAGGTCAAGGTCTTCACCGACGCGGTCGCCGCCGGGGACGTCGAGGCGGCGAAGAAGGCGTACGCCGACTCCCGCATCGGCTGGGAGCGGACCGAGCCGGTCGCGGAGTCCTTCGGCGACATCGACCCGAAGGTCGACGTCCGGGAGGACGGCCTGGAGGACGGCCAGAAGTGGACCGGCTGGCACCGCCTGGAGAAGGCGCTGTGGCAGGACGGGAAGCTGGGCGCCGAGGAGAAGGCCCTCGCGCCCGTGCTCCTGAAGGACCTGACCGACTGGCAGAAGCGCGTGGGCAAGGCGGAGATCACCCCGACCTCGATGGCCAACGGCGCCAAGGAGCTCCTCGACGAGGTCGCCACCGGCAAGGTCACCGGCGAGGAGGAGCGCTACAGCCACACCGACCTCGTCGACTTCAAGGCGAACGTCGAGGGCGCGGAGACGTCGTACGCGCTCCTGAAGCCGATCGCCTCGAAGAACGACGCGGCGCTGACCGCCTCCCTGGACAAGCAGTTCGCCGCCCTGAACACCCTGCTGGACAAGTACCGGGCGGACAAGGCCTCCTACACCTTCACCCCGTACGACAAGGTCGGCGCGGCGGACCGCAAGGAGCTGTCCGACGCGGTCAACGCGCTCGCCGAGCCGCTGTCCAAGCTGGCCGCCGCGGTGACGAAGTAATGCCCGAGGGCAGCGAGGCGGACCTTCGGCAGGACGGGGAGCGGGGCGGCGCCCCGGCCCCGTCGCGGCGTG
>NZ_JBEXWB010000507.1:0-3328 GCF_040629645.1 Streptomyces sp. NPDC005899
CAGCAGACCGCCCTTTCCGGACCCGCCAGGACCGCTCCGGCGGCCTCCCAGGCCCCCGGAGGCACCAGCACCCGTGCGGGCGCCTCCAGCGCCGCCCAGGCCGCTGCTGCGCAGCCCTGAACGGGTGGATCCCGCACCCGCGTTGGGTCGGGGAGACTTCGTCAGCGATACGCCCCGGCCGGTCCCGGCTCGGGGCGAGGGAACGCCGCCGCCTCGTCCTGCGGGGCCGCCGCGCCCCTGGCCCCGGCCGCCGGAAGCACCGGGGGCGGAACTGCGGAGCTTCGATCCGGAGCGGCCGGTGCTGCCGAGCGCCGAGCGCTGACCGCCACCGCGGCCTGCGCCGAAACCGCTACCGCCCCCACGGCCGCCGCGACCGCCGCGACCGCTGCCGAGGGTGCCGTTGCGGGCGGCGCGGCGGGCGGCGACCACGGCGGCGAGGGCTCCGCCACCGGCCACCACTCCGGCAGCGGTCACCAGGCCGAGGGTTCCGGCCGCCCTGTACAGGGCGGCCCCGCTGGTGGCGGCAGCCTCGGTGCCGAACAGGGCCAGCGGCAGTGCCCGGACCGGAGCACGGGATGCCTTGCCACCGCTGTCCTTGCTGGTGTCGTCGGCGGGGGTCTGGTTGAGGGTGATCTCGATCGGGGTGGTCTGCCCGTCCGGGTCGGCCACCACCGTGGTGGGCTCGGGCGGTGCCTTCGTGCTGATGTCGGACACTGGTGAGGCTCCTTCGGGAGTAGGGCCGCTCCCGGCCGGGCCCTGAGAAAGCGGGCCGGGAGCGGCTGGCCGGCCTGACGGCCGTGGCCCGCTACCAGAGCCCCGCCCCGGCCGGCCCGGTGGAAGAGCCGGGCGGCAGGGGCGGGGAGCTGGGTGCGGCCATGCGCGGTCAGGACGTTCGGAGGGCGGCGGCGGGTTCGCGAACCTGCGCTTCTGGTTCGCGAACCCGGGTTCGGCTCAGCCCGCTGCGCGCTGGTTGTAGGCGTCGCGGGCGTCGTTGAGGCGGTGGTAGGCGGTGGTCTTGGTCATGCCGGTTCGCTCTTGGACGAGCGGGAGTTTGACGTTGTCGTAGCCGAGTTCGTCGATGAGGTTCAGAACCTGTTCGACCTGTTCGGCCTGTCGCTGGGAACGCTTGGTGAGGTTCGCGGTTCCGTTCCGGTCCGGTTCGCTGTTCGCGTTCTGCTGGTTCGGAACCCGCCCGTTGTCCGGGGCACCGCTGGTTCGTGGTGCGCCGGGGGGAAGGGGGGTTCCCTTGTTGCCGAACCGGTGGTTCGCGCCGGAGTGGTTCGGGTTCGGCGGCGGGGGGAGAGCGGGGCGGTTCGGGTTCAGCTCACCGTTCGCCTGGTTCGGTAGGTCGGTTCGGACTAGGTTCACGAAGAGGTTCGGAACCTGGCCCGGGTTCGGTGAACCGTTCAGCGGGAGAACCCGGTAGGTTGCCGGGAGCGGCGAACCCCGGCGTGCGGAGCGCAGGTTCTTCCGGTGGGTGAGTTCGCGTTCGGCGGCGTACCAGGTGTGGTTCAGGGTCGTCAGGGACGCGTCGGTGATCGCGAGGGACCAGGCGGTGAACGCGTGGCGCGGGTAGCGCAGCCAGCGCACCATGCCGATCGAGGGGCGGGCCTGGGCGACCTTGCCGCCGGCGCGGAGTGTGCGGCGGTGGAGCAGGGTTGCGTAGAGCTCCCACAGGGCCATGCCGACGATCGACATCGTGGCGAACGCCATGGCCTTGGGGGTGAAGTGCCAGTAGGTGACCTCCTGGACGAACTGGCGGGCCGCCGCGTCCCAGACCCGGGTGCCCGGCTGCGGCACCCCGGAGGCGTGCCAGAAGTTCATCAGCGCGGCGCCCATGGCGAAGATCCAGGTGGCTGCCCGGTACAGGGTGCCGGCGTCGCCGTCCTTGCGGGCCTGGTGGTACATCCAGCCCACGAAGGCGGTGGACAGTTCGAACGCGGCCGCGAACAGGACCGTCCAGGGCGCTTCCCAGCCGAGGATGTCCTTGGCGAATCCGGCCTGCCCGGTCCAGGCGACCGCCATCGGCGCGGTGATCGGCAGGATCACCAGCAGCCTCTCCGCGTTGACGAGCACGAACTTCTTCAGCCGCTCCGCCGGGGTCGGCTCCCCGGCCGGGGCGGCGGCCCGCAGCTCCCGGGTCTTTGCCGTACGGGCATCACGGGACTCGCGGCGCTGATCGCGTGCCTCGGTCTTCAGCCGCTTGCGCTCGACACGCCGCTCAGTACGGTCCAGGGCCCGCCGCATCCGCTCCTCGGCCTCCGCCGCCTTGTCGTGTGCGGCTTTGAGCGTGACCTCGGCGTCGGCCTCCCTCACCCGGGCGCGGGCCAGGACCTCGGCGGCCTCCTTCAAATCGGTGTCCTTCTGGGTGCCCGCCTTGGCGAGGATGCGGTCGGCCTCATCCCGGGCATGACGGGTGAGGCGCTCGGCGTCCTCGGCCGCCGTCGCCTTCAGCCGGGCGATGTCCTCCTCGGCCAGCTTCCGCACCCGCGCCGCCGACTGCCGGGCCGCTTCCTGTTCCCGCCCCGCGTCCTCGCGGAGCTGGGAGGCCTCGGCCTCGGCCCGCTCGCGCAGGCGCGCCGCTTCGGCCTCGGCCCGGCCCTCGACTTCGGCGGCGTCCTTCTCGGCAGCGGCCAGGATCTCGCCGGAGCGCCGCTCGGCTGCTGCGACCTGCCCGGCCGCCTCTGCCGCCGCGCTCTGCAGCCGGGCGCGGGCCGCCTCTGCCGCTTCGCGGGCCATCTGGTCTGCGGACTCGGTGGCGGCCTGGGTGATGCTGTCCGCCTCCGCGCGGGCCCGGGTCAGGATCTCCTCGGCCTCCTCACGCGCCGCGGCGACGATCTGCCCGGCCTGGTCCTTCGCCTGGGCCTCGATCTTGTTGGCGGCGACGGCGGCCTCGGCGCGCTGGCGGGCCACATGCGCGCGGGCCTCGGTGTGCAGCTGCTCGGCCTCCGTGCGCCCCTGCTCCTTCACGGCGACGGCATCACCGGCCGCCTCGGCCAGACGCCGGCCGGACTCCTCGACGACCTCGTCCAGCACCTGCCGGGCCATCGCCTCCGCATGCGTGCGGAGCGCCTCGGCCTCACGGCGGGCGTCCTCGGCCAGTGCAACCGCACATGCCTCGGCATCGCCCAGGAGGCGGGTGGTGTCGGCGTGGGCCTGGTCCAGGAGAAGGCCGGCGGCGTCGGCGGCCCGGTCGCGGGCGTCCGCGACAACCGGATCGGCCTCGCCCCGGGCCGGCGGCGCGGCCCCGGCCGGGGGGGCGGGGGCCACGGGCGGCGGGGTGGGGGGGGGGGGCGTGGGGGGGGGGGTGGTACGGGCCCGGGGCGGC